>NZ_JBSFJW010000037.1:0-89101 GCF_053598255.1 Streptomyces sp. NPDC001157 | reverse complement strand
CCCACAAACTCCAAACACCCATCCCCACCCCACCGCACCACATCACCCGTGCGATACATACGAGTGCCCGGCGCACCAAACGGATCCGCCACAAACCGCTCCGCCGACAGATCAGCCCGCCCCACATACCCACGAGCCAACCCCACACCCGACACATACAACTCACCCACCACACCCACCGGCACCGGACGCAAACCACCATCCAGCACATACACACGTGTGTTCGCCACAGGCCGGCCGATGGAGTTGTTCCAGCCCTCCTCGACGGGGCAGACGGAGGAGTAGATCGTGGTCTCGCTGGGGCCGTAGCCGTTGATGACCTGACTGCCCGCCTCGCGCATGGTCTCGGCGAGGGACTTCGCCAGCGCCTCGCCGGCCACCAGCATGCGCAGTCCGCGCAGTTCCTGCCGGTCCGTTTCGAGCAGCGCCCGCCACAGGGACGGCGTCGCCTGCAGTGTGGTGGCGCCGTGAGCCGCGGCCAGGCGGCCGAGTGTGCTGGGATCGCCCATCTCCTCGTCGGTGGCCATCACGATGCCGGCGCCGGTGGCGAGGGGCAGCAGCACCTCCAGCGAGGCGATGTCGAAGGCGATGGTGGTGACCGCCAGGACCCGGTCGCCGGGTGTCATCGCCGTCTCGGCGCACATGAAGTCGACGATGTTCGCCAGCCCGGCCCGGGTCACCATGACGCCCTTGGGCGTGCCGGTGGAACCCGAGGTGTAGATGACGTACGCCGGGTGGTCGGGGTGCGACGTGGCGAGCAGTTCGTCCGGCCGGAGTCCGGTGGCCGGCAGGGCGGCCAACTCCCGTACGGTCCGGGAGCTGTCCAGGGACAGCCGGTGGACGTCGGCGGCTGCGGCGGCGAAATGGGTCGTGGCGATGGATTCGGTGGTGACCAGGCAGACCGCCCGCGACTGCCGGAGCACGAACTCGATCCGCTCGGCCGGGTGTTCGGGGTCGAGGGGCAGATAGGCCGCACCCGTCCTGACGATCGCGAGCAGCGCCACCACGAGGTCCATCGAGCGCGGCAGGGCGAGCGCGACCAGCCGCTCCGGGCCGGCGCCGAGCGCGATCAGCCGCCGCGCCAACCGGTTGGCGCGGCTTTCCAGGTCGGCGTAGGACAGGCGGGTTCCCGCGCAGATCACCGCAACGGCTTCGGGGGCGAGGGCGGCCCGGCGCGAGATCAGGGCCGCGATATCGGTGTCGGGCATCGGGCGCTCGGTCCGGTTCCAGGTGTCCAGGACCGTCGTCCGCTCGTCGTCGGTGAGCAGCGGCACCCGGCCGACCGGTGTGTCGGGCGCCGCGCTGGTCAAGTTCCGCAGGAAGTGCAGGAAGCGCAGCCGGTGGGCGCCGATCTCGTCCTCGGTGTAGCGGGCGGGGTTGGCGTCGAAGTCGATCTGCAGCCCGCTGCCCGCCGTGCCGGGGTAGAGGGTCAGCGCCAGGTCGTGCACCGGTCCGGTGGACAGCGTGCGGGTGGTCGTGGTGTGCCCGGCGAAGCGCAGGTCCTCGCCGAACGGAAGGATGTTGACCGAGACGTTGAACAGGTGGCGGTTGTCCCCGACGAGCTTCAGCTCGCGGCGCAGGTCCTCGTAGGGGTAACGCTGGTGCACCAGCAGTTCGCCCAGCCGCGTGGCCACGTGCCGGACCAGCTCCGACACGGTCATCCCCGGCTGGAGGGAAAGCCGCAGCGGAAGCTGGTTGGAGACCATGCCTGGCACGTTCTGCGCCACGGCGCTGCGCCGTGCGCTGACCGGCAGGCCCAGGACGATGTCCGAGCTGCCCGTCATGCCGTGCAGGTACGCGGCGACCGCTGCGATGACGGGGACCGTCCAGGAGGTGCGCGAGCGCCGGGCCAGGTCCCTGACCAGCTGCAGTTCGGACTCGTCCAGCAGGCCGTGCTGCCGCGCGAACGCCTGCCGCGCGACGGCGGATTCGCCCTCGGCGAGGCTCACCGCGTCCGGCAGGTCGGAGAACCGGTCCACCCAGTAGGCCCGGTCGCCGTCGAAGTCCGGCGAGGTCCGGTAGGCGAGCTCGTTGCCGAGCAGGTCGCCCAGCTCGCCCAGCGGGCTGCCGCTCGGTGCGGTGCCGCTCAGCAGTCCGGTGTAGACCTCCGCGACGCGGTTGGTGAAGAGGGCGCCGCCGTAGCCGTCGACCAGGAGGTGGTGGCAGCGGTTGTACCAGACGTAGTGGTCCTCACCGAGCTTGAAGAGGGCGTCCACGGAGAGGAAGCCGTGCAGGACGTCGACGGGCGCGGACTGGTCCTGGGCCATCCACGTCCGGGCTTCGGCCAGCGGATCGGGCCGGCCGCTGACGTCGATCACCTGCAGTCCGGGGCTCGCCCGGTCCACGGGCACCTGGCACGGTCCGTCGGGCTCCTCGCGCAGTCGGACGTCGAAGGTGCCGCACTCCAGTTCCGCCTGCCGGATGGCCTGCTTGAGCGCTTCCGCGTCCACCGGACCGTGGATCTCTATGTAGTTGGCCAGGTTGTACGTGGCGGCCTTCGGGTCCAGCTGGTGGGCGAACCATACGCCGAGCTGAGCTGCCGACAGCGGAAGTGACATGGCTTCAGCGGTGAATGTGCTCATGCGGGCTTCGATCACCTTTCCTGGCGCACTGGCCGCGACTCGATGGATGCGCTGGGTGCGGTTGGGCGCGACGATGCTGACCCGCGGGGCACCGGCGCCACCAGGCAATGAACCGGCACCTGATCCGGTCGTTCCATTACCTGCGAGTTGCCGGAGCCTTGCCTGGCCGCGATGCCCGGGCGCTGGGCAGGATGCCGCTGCGTGACGTCGGCCGATGCGCCGTGCCCAGGCAAACACGCGTGGACGAGGAGCACCCGTTGGTGAGCATTCCGGACAGAGGACTACTGCAATGGCTCGAAGAACGGTCTGCCGACCGGGGACTGCACTTCGCGGGCCCCGGCGACAGCTGGGACCACTGGTCCTACGCCCGTCTCGCCGACCTCACCTGCCGTACCGCGGCGGCACTGGCCGCCCACGGAGTGCGCAACAGTGACACGGTCGTGGTCGTCCAGCGCTCCAGCCCGGGCTTCGTCGCCGGGCTGTTCGGCACCATGGCCGCCGGCGCGACCGCGTGTTCCATCGCGCCGCCGTTCGCCTTCCAGCGGGCCGACGCCTACGAGAGCCATGTGACCCCGCTGTTCGAGACGGCCGGGCCCGCACTGATCATCTCGGACGAGGACTCGCTGCCCCAGGTCAGCCGGGTCGCCGAGCGGCTGGGGCTGAAGCCGCCGGTCCTCTACGACCAGCTTGTCGAGGGCGTCGCCCCGCTCCCCGCGCCGCTGCCGCCCGCCAGGTTCGCGCTGCTGCAGTTCACCTCCGGGTCGAGCGGCAACGCCAAGGGCGTGCGGGTCACCCACGAGGCGCTGCGGGCGAACGTGACCGCCATGCGCCGGTGGCTGCGGTGGACGCCGGACCTGCCGGGTATCACCTGGCTGCCGGTCCACCACGACATGGGCCTGATCGGCTGCCTGATGAACATCGTGACCACGGGATGCGACGGCTGGATGATGCAGCCGGAGGACTTCATCCGCTCCCCCTCGCGCTATCTGCGCTGCATCAGTGACCAGCGGGTCGGGCTGGCCGCCATGCCGAACTTCGGCCTCGCCTACCTGCTGCGCCGCGTCAGGCCCGCCGATCTGGAGGGTCTGCGGTTCGACTCGCTGCGTTCGGTCATCCTCGGCGCCGAACGGATCGACCCGCAGTCCCTGACGGGGGTGGAGGACCTCCTCGGCCCGAACGGTTTCGACCGGCGCGCGTTCCTGCCGGCCTACGGCGGGGCCGAGGCCACGCTCGCCGTCACCGGGCTGCCCCTGGACGAGGACTGGACCGCGCTGGCGCCGAGCGGTTCGGAGGGCACCGCCGCGCCCATCGTGGGCTGCGGACGCCCGCTGGAAGGCGTCGAGGTGGAGGTCATCGACGACGACGGTGCCGTGGTGGCGGACGGAACCGTCGGCGAGATCGTCGTCAGGGGCGCGTCGGTGGCCACCGACTACGTGGGCCGGGCGAGCGCCGTGTCCGGGACCACCCTGGCCGACGGCACGCTGCGCACCGGCGACGCGGGATTCCTGCGGGACGGACAGCTGTTCGTCGTCGGCCGGCTCGGCGACGGCCTGAAGGTGCGCGGCCGCATGGTCTTCGCGGAGAGCCTTGAAGCCCTGCTGCACCAAGAGGGCATCCCCGAGCGCCGGGTGGCCGTACTCCTCGGGGTGCGGGACGGCGTGAACACGGCGGCCGTGGTCTTCGAGACCCCGAAGCCCGAGTGGTTCGAGATGGCGGCGGCCGTGCTGCGGGAATGGCTCGTCGACACCGAGCTGCTCCGCGTCGAGGTGCGCCGGGGCGGCCTGGCCGTCACCTCCAGCGGCAAGCCGCGCCGACGCGTGATGTGGCAGGCGCTGACCGCCGGCACCCTGACCGGCCAGGTCGGCGCACTCACCGAGCAGGCCCTGCCGAGCGACTCACCACCGGAAGGCACCCGATGAGCAGCACCGCACCATCCGCCGTCGACGCCCAGGACGACCACGACGCGCACCGCGCCCGGATACGGAAGGTCTTCGACCCGTTGCGCGGGGAGACCGACGCGTGGGAGCGCGACGGGCACCTGCCCCGGGAGCTGTTCGCCGCGTTCGGATCCGCGGGGGTCTTCCGCGACCGGTGGGCCGTGGGTCCCGCGGCCGGGCTCCCCCTGGCCCGCGCCCTGGTCGAGGAGGTCTCGCCGGTCAACGCCGGGGCCGCGCTCGCCCTGTCCATCCACAGCGAGCTGTTCGTGCACGCGCTGCACCGCTACGGGACCGCGCGGACGGCGAGCACGCTTCAGGACGCGCTGGCGGGGCGGGCCATCGGCTGCGCGGCGTTCACCGAGCCGACCGGCGGCTCGGATCTCTACGCGATGCGGACCAGCGCGCGACGGGTGGCGGACGGTGGCTGGCACCTGACGGGAGAGAAGCGCTTCACCACCAACGTCGGCCGTGCCACCCATGTCATGGTGCTCGCCCGGACGGGTGCCGGGGAGAACGCCTTCACCCTGTTCCTGGTTCCGCTGGACCGTCCCGGCGTCCGCGTCACGCGCTTCTTCGACACGCTCGGCGTGCGCTCGGCCGACACCGGCGGCGTCGAGTTCGACGTGCGGCTGACCGAGGACGAGGTGGTGGGCCGCGTCGACGCCGGCCTGATGTACGCGCTGAAACTGCTGGACTACGAGCGACTCGCGGCGACGGTGGGCCTGGTGGCCGTCGGCCGGGCCGCCCTGGGCATGGCCGCCGTACACCTGCGTGAGCGCACGCAGTTCGGCAAGCGCCTCTTCGACCACCAGGCGCTCGCGCACCGCCTCGCGGACCGCTGGGCCGAGGTGGAGGCCGCGGCGGCGCTCCTCGACACCGCCTGCCGCACGGCCAGGGGCGACCACCTGCCGCACCATCTGGTCGCGGCGGCCAAGCTCGTGGCCGCCCGCGCAGGAAGCGCTGCCGTGGACGAGACGCTGCAGTTCCTCGGCGCGCGCGGCTACACCACCGACTATCCCCTTGAGCGCATGTACCGCGACACCCGGCTGACCCGTATCGGCGGTGGAACGGACGAGATGCTGCGGCAGATCATCTGCCTGCATCTCGACGTGCCCGACGCCGCCGGGGCGGCCGTCCTCCAAGAGCACGAGAACCGTGTCCACAACACACCGTCCGTCGCCGCGCACTGACGTCCCGTTCCCACAGGAAGAGAGCAACAGACATGGCCCAGAACGCGACCGTCCTGCAGGCGGATCTGGTCCCCGCCGTGGTGCACCAGGTGATCCGCCTGGTGGCACCGCAGGCCCCCCAGCACCTCCGGAGCGACCATCAGCTCATCGGTGACCTGGGTTTCCACTCGCTGTCCCTGGCCGAACTCGGCTTCACGCTGGAGGACCTGTTCCGTCTGGACTCCATCACCCCCGAGCGGGCCATGGCCCTGCGCACCGTCGGGGACATCGTGGACCTCATCCAGAACGCGCTGGCCCAGGACGCCGCGGAGCTGCCGGCCACCTCCGAGGTGGAGACCGTGTGCGCCCAGTACGGCACCACCTGGAACCCCGCCGCCTGACCGAGTGCCCACCACCCCGCCAGGGCGGGAAGCGAAAGGTTCTTCTCCCATGACCACCCGCAGGGTCGATCTCCTCGACGAGACGATCACCGAGGTCGTCGCCACGGTTCTCGGGCTCCGGGCTCCGGACGTCCGGCAGGACATCTCGTTCACCGAGCTCGGTTGCACGTCGCTGCAGCTGGGCGTGGTGTGCGCGCGGCTCGGCGACCGGCTGGGCCGCCCGGTTCCGTTGTCGCAGGTGTACCGCACAGGAACCGTGGAGTCCCTCGCGGCCTGGCTGCGGGCCGGTGACGGGGCGAGCGCACCCGCCGCACCCGCGGCGGCCCCGGCCGGCGCCGGGTACGAGGGGCCCACGCCGCTGTCGCGCATGCAGTCGTACATGTTCCTCAAGCACATGTTCAGTCCGGACGACCTCTCGTTGCACGTGGTGCGCAGCTGGCGGCTGACCGGACGGCCGGACCGGGCGGCGCTGCGCGAGGCGGTCGCGACCGTGCACCGCAGGCATCGCTTCCTGAGTTCGGAGTACCTGTTCAAGGAGGCCCCCTACATCCAGCCGGCCGACGTCCCGCCCCCGGTGATGAGCGAGCTGATCGCCGACACCGAGCAGGAGGCCCGGGAGGTCCTGGCGCGGGAACTCGCCCGGCCCTTCCGGCTGGCGAAGGGGGAGATCTGGCGTCCGGTCTACGTCGCCGTACGGCAGGAACACCTGACGCTCTTCGGCTTCTCCGTGCACCACATCGCGCTGGACGGCGGAGCCGCCGGGCTGATGTCCGGCGAGCTGGCGCGGGCCTACAACGCCGCCGTGAACGGCCGCACGCCCGAACTGCCGCCCGCCGCCGACCCGGTGGACGTCGCGGCGGCACACGACGCGCACCTGCCGTACGTCGACCTGGACGCCCAGCGCGCGTACTGGACCGAGACGGTGAGGGGGCTGAGACCGCTGACCTACCCCGGCGGCCCCGAGGCCCCCCGCGGTACCGCCTGCCGCATGGTGGAGACGGCTCTGCCTCCGGGCACCGTGGAAGGCGTACGGCGGCTCGCCTCGTCGAGGGGCGTCACTCCCTTCGCCGTGTACCTCGGCGCCTACGCGCAGGCGTTGGGCGAACTGACCGGCACGTCGGACTTCACCGTGGGCACACCGGTCAACCGGCGCGCGCACAGCGCGCTGAGCACCACGGTCTCCAGCCAGATGGACATCTCCGTCCTGCGGCCGTCCATCGGCCCGCACAGCACGCCTCCGGAGGCGATCGTGTCGGCGGCCCGCGCCGCCAGGGATGCCTTCCGCCATCTCGACCTCTCCGTCCCGGAGATCGCCGACCTGCAGAGCGACCCGCCGCCGGGCCCGCGCAACCCGCTGTTCCAGAACGTCTTCGTCCTGCAGGACAACGACCCGGGCGGGCTGCCGCTCCAGGGACTGCCCGCGCAGTTCTTCCGTCCCCGCTACCCGGGTGTGTCCAGCGAGATCTACGCGGAGATCTGGCCGTCCGTGGATGACGGCGGACTCCTGGTCATCGGCTACCAGCCCGACGCCGTCTCCGGGGCGTTCTGCCGCCGGCTGGCCGACGGCCTGCTGGCCCGCCTCGCCGGATACCTGGCCGCACCCCCGCACCCGACCACCGATCCGCAGAAGCAGGTGGCCCCATGAACTCCCCCGCATTCGAGCCGGACACCACGGCACACAACCCCTGGGTCTCCGGGCGCTTCCTCAGCGCCTATCCCGGGCTGCGGCTCATCTGTCTTCCGCAGTCGGGCGGCGGCGCCGGCGCGTTCTCCGGCTGGCGGCCGCACCTGCCGCCCGGCGTGGAGCTGGTCTCGGTCGAACTGCCGGGACGCGGCGGCCGGGGTGACGAACCGTTGCCGGACGACTTCGACAAGCTGGCCGACCAGCTCCTGGACGGCATCAGTGCCGAACTGTGCGCACCGTACGTGCTCTTCGGGCACAGCTTCGGGGCGCTGCTCGCCTACGAGCTGACCCGCCGTATCGAACGGGCGGCGCTGCCGACGCCCCAGGCCCTGCTGGTCTCGGCCTCCCGCGCCCCGCACGTCCCGCCGGTCAAGAAGGTCTCGGAGCGCAGTGACGAGGCGTTGCTCGAATGGCTGCTCAAGAATGACGGAATGCCGCGGGAACTGCTGAAGTACGCGGCATTCGTCACCTATGCCATGCGTGCGATCCGCGCGGACCTGGTGCTGGCCGAGACCTATGCCGTCGAGCGGCCCGACCCGGTCGGCTGCCCGCTGCACGCGTTCGGCGGTTCCCACGATCCCGTCGTCCCGCCCACGGACCTCGACGCCTGGCGGGGCTACACCACCGCGGACTTCTCGGTCACGGTGCTGCCCGGCGGGCACGCCTACCCGCACACGGACCCGCGGGCCATGTTCTCGGCGATGGCGGCCGCCCTGCCCGGGCAGATGCCGGCAGCCGCCGCCTCCAGCCCTGTTTCGATCAACCCGCCGCAGAGGTGACGCAGTCGTGAGCGACCCGACAAGCATGTACACGCTCCACTCACGCGGAGAGGAGCTGACCGTCTTCTTCGACACGTTCCGCGGCGAGATCGCGGACCGGCTCGACGAGCACGGCGCGGTCCTGGTCAGGGGCTGTACGGCGGATGACGTGCGGCACTTCCAACAGGCCCTGGACCACCTGGGTTTCGCCCCGCTGCAGTACACGGAGCGGTCCACCCCCCGCAGTGAGGTGGCTGACGGCGTGTTCACCTCCACCGAGTACCCGGCCCGCGAAGTGATCCCGCAGCACTGCGAGTCGTCCTACTCCGACGTGTGGCCCGGCCGGCTGGCGTTCTTCTGCGTGACCCCGCCGGAGACGGAGGGTGCCACCCCCATCGCCGACGTGTCCGCGGTCCTCGCCGACGCTCCGGACGCCGTGGTGACCGCGATGCACGAGCGTGGTCTGCGGTACGTCCGCAACTACGGCGGCGGCGTCGGGCTCGACTGGCGTACGGCATTCCAGACCTCCGACCGCGGCGAGGTCGAGCGGTTCTGCCGCGAGCACGCGCTCCAGTGGCAGTGGCTCGACGACGACTGCCTGCGCACGGTGCGCCAGGCCCCCGCGCTGGCCGTGCATCCGCGGACCGGGGTCCCCGTCTGGTTCAACCACCTCGTCCTCTTCCACCAGTCGGCGCTGGCGCCGGAGGTACGGGCCGGCCTGGTCGAGGTCCTGGGCGCCGACCGGCTGCCCAACGACGTCCTCTACGGCGACGGGGAGACGATCCCCGACGCGGACGTGGACGCGGTGCGCGCCGCCTTCGCGCGTCACACCCGGCGGTTCGACTGGGAGCGCAACGACCTCATGGTCATCGACAACATGCGCTGGTCGCACGGCCGTGAGGCGTTCACGGGCACCCGCAGGATCGTGGTCTCGATGTCCGACGCCCTCTCGCGCGCCGAGCAGCCCGACTTCGCCGTGCCCCTGCGGGGCTGACCGACAGGGACACGCGGACGGCACGAAGCCGCAGCCTTCATCGGGCCGCGGCTTCGTGCCGTCCGCGTCCGCGTACCGTCCGCGTACGCGACCCGTGTCCGGCGCGCCCGCCCGGGCACGGCACAAGAGGAGGGGCGGCTGCCTCGGAGGACGTGTCGGGTCCTTCGAGGCAGCCGCCCCTCACGACGTGTCGGGTCAGCCGGCCAGGTACTCGGGGCGGGCCAGCGCCTCGTCCAGGAGCAAGTCCCGGATCTTCGGGCTGAGCAGGTCAATCTGTCGGAGAACCTGGATGATCTTGCGGAACAGCAACTGCCGGAAGCCGACCATCATCGGGTCCGTGCGGGCGAAGCGGACCCCCTGCTCCACATCCAGGTCCATCTTCTCCCAGACCTCGCGCAGCAGGAACCGCTGGGACATCAGATGGATCGCCTCCAGCAGGAACTGCTCGCGCTCGTGCCGCTCCGCGGCCGACATCTCCTCGTAGAGCCCGTTGAGGGCGATGACGCCGAAGGAGATGTGACGCGCCTCGTCACGCGCGATCATCTTGGTGATGGAGGTGATGATGGGGTCACCGAAGCCCGCGCTCGCGACCCGGGTCGCGGCGAGGGCGAGACCCTCCACGATGACCTGCATGCCCAGGTACACGACGTCCCACCGGGAATCGCCGAGCAGGTCCCGCAGCAGCGCCTTCAGGCCGCGGTTGATCGGATAGGTGACACCGAGCTTCTCGTCGATGTAACGGGCGTACGCCTCGACGTGCCGGGCCTCGTCGGCGACCTGAGCGGCGGCGTACACCTTCGAGGCCATGTCGGGGACCGTCTCGACCAGCCGTGCCGTGGTGAGCAGAGCGCCCTGCTCACCGTGGAGGAACTGGTTGACCATCCACGCCTGGTACTCCCAGCGGAAGGCGTCCCACAGCTCCCTGGGCACCGGGCTCTCCGGTGACGCGGCGAAGGGGGCGACCGCCTTGCCAAACTCCTCGTCGAGGGGGGCGCCGAACCGGACGTCGTAACTCCAGTCGATGTCCGTCGCGACGTTCCACTGCGAGACCTTGCTCTTCTCGTACAGGCCCCACAGCCGACTCGTCGTGGCGGTGTAGTCCCAGTTCATGATCGCGCGTATGTGCGCGTCGACCTCCATGAGCGCCGACGCTGCACCCCCGAGCGTGAACAGTTCGTCCGGGCGGTTCTCCGCCTCACTGTCGGTCACCGAGCTGGCCATCCTTCCCAGGCTGTGAACCGGTCTCCACCATGACCGCGAGCCATCCGGCCCGCGGCTCGACCAGGCTCCTTCGACACACATCTACGCCGCCCATCCTCACGAGCGCCCGCCCACGCCTCCAGGCATCCGAGAGGCAACTGCCGGGCAGCCAAGTTGCCGACGCCTTACCTGGCAGGCACCGCGGCGGCCCCGGTTACTTGGAGACGGTATTCACAGGCGATCCCGAGGAGCCCCCGCATGACCGCACACCTGGACGGCGCACCGACGGTCCTGGACAGCGCGCGTCACCACCTCGTGCCGGGTGTGGCCGAACGCCACCGGATCATCGGGGCAGGCGCGGTCGAGGCCACGGCGAACGGCGCGGAGGTACTGCTGTCCAACGGCCGGAAGGTGCTGGACTTCGGCAGCTACGCGGTACCGCTGTTCGGGCACCGGCCGCCCGCCGTGGTGGAGGCGGTACACCGGGCACTCGACCAGATGCCGACGTCGACGCGGCTGCTCGCCAACCCCTACGCCGCACGGCTCGCGTCCCAGCTGGTGCGGGTCCTCGCGCCGGACCGGCTCACCAGGGTCTGGCTCGGCCTGAACGGCGCGGACGCGGTGGAGGCGGCCCTGAAGCTGGCCATCGCCCGGACGGGGCAGGCCTCCGTGCTCGCCGTCGAGGGTGCCTTCCACGGCAAGAGCATGGGGGCCCTGGCCCTCACCTCGGACCCCGAGCGCCGCAAACCCGTGCAGGGCTTCCTCGGTGACGTGCGCCATCTCCCCCTGGAGCCGGATGCGGTGGCCCGCGCGCTCACCGAACGGCCCGCCGCCGCCCTGGTCTTCGAACCGGTGCAGGGCGAGGGCGGCGGTCGCATCCTGCCGCCGGAGCTGCTGCGCCGGTGGAGCGCCGACGCCCGTGCCGCGGGTGCCTTCGTCATTTCCGACGAGATCCAGTGTGGGCTGCGCCGCTGCGGGCCGATGTCCCTCGCCGTCGAGGAGGGGCTGGAGCCCGACGCCGTACTGCTGGGCAAGCCGCTGGGCGGCGGGGTGATGCCGCTGTCCGCGATGGTGAGCACCGAGGACCTGTACGCCCCGCTCGTCGCCGACCCCTATTTCCACACCGCGACCTTCGGGGGCCATCCGGCCTCGTGTGCGGCGGGGCTGGCCGCCCTGGACCTGCTCGACACGATGGGCGACCTCTTCGCCGCACACGAAGCCCCGCTCCGCCAGTGGCTCGGGGCTCTGCACGAGGAATTCCCCGACGTGGTCGTCGAGACCCGCGCCGTCGGCCTGTTCGGGGTTCTGCGGTTCGCCACCGAGGCCCAGGCGGGCCTGACGATCCTGGAAGCCGGCCGACGCGGACTGCTCCTCGCCCAGTGCCTCACCGCACCCACCGTCCTGCGCGTCCTGCCCCCGGTCGTCACCACCCACGACCAGATGGCGTCGGCCGCACACAGCCTGCACGCGGCCTGCCGGGCTGTGGTCCGCCGAACCTCGGCCTGAGCAGCCCTCATCACGCGCACAGCGCAGGTCTGAAGGCGCCCAGGGTGATGCAGGGGTCATGCCGCGGGTCAAGGGAGTCGCCCGCGCGGGCCTGGCGTAGTTCCAGCACGACCGGAACGCTCCCTGCCGGCTCACCGTCACATGCGGGCCGCATCGGCTCGGTCCCGAGGGCTGCTGACGCCTTACCGAGCGGCTCAGGCGGCGCTGACAGACATCGGCAAGCATGCCGAACCGGAGTGGGTCGAGGTGCGCCTGGCATACGAGACGTCCGCCACCCGTGTGACCATCGAGGATCTCACCACCAAGGGCAGGCCACGGCCGACTCCCGCTCGCGACAGCGGCGGCCATGGCTTCATGGCCATGCGTGAACCGGCCGATCAGCTCGGCGGTACGCTTTCCGTCGACCAACGACCCCAGGTTTCCTGTCGAGTTGGAGGTGTCCGCATGGCGCAGGCGATCCGCATCCTCATCGCTGACGACCAGCGAGTCGTCCGGGAGGGGCTGGCCATGATGCTCGGGCTGCTGCATGATGTCGATGTCGTCGGCGTCGCCTCCGACGGCGCCGAGGCCGTCGCGCTTGCCGAGGACCTCTGTCCCGACGTCGTCCTCATGGATCTGCGGATGCCCCGCTGTGACGGTGTCGAGGCCACACGTCTGCTGCGCGAACGCCGCCCCGAGACAAAAGTTGTCATCCTCACGACCTACTCGGACGACAGATCTGTGATCGACGCGCTGCGGGCCGGTGCCCGCGGCTACCTCACCAAGGACACGGGCGGAGCGGAGATCCGGGAAGCTCTGAAACGTGTCCTGGACGACCACGCCGCCATCGACCCTGCCGTGCAACGTCATCTCATTGATGCCATCGTCGGTGCGCCTGCACCTCAGCGGCCGTTCTCGCGCCCCGGTCTTCCCGACGCTCTCACCCCCAGGGAGGCTGAAGTACTGACTCTCATCGCCGCCGGCCTGTCCAACACCGAGATAGCCGAGCACCTCGTCATCAGCGAAGTAACGGTCAAGAGCCATATCAATCGCCTGTTCGCCAAGATCAACGCCCGTGACCGTGCCCAGGCCGTCGCCTACGCATACCTGCACCGGTTCGTCGAACAAGCGCACAGCTGAGACACCCTGTTGTAGGCGGATGCTGAGGCAGGATGCCGAGCCGAGTGCCGGGATGATCGAGTCATCAACGGGAGGCAAGTCCCGCCACGTGATCGACCCCACGGGCCGCGCCACCACGTTCGCCACCAACAAGGCAGCGATGCTGAGGAGGAAGGCCAGCCACACCACGGTCCGCGCCCGACGCCCCACGCTGCGGGCCGAGTTCAGCAACCCGACCGTCGCCAGGAGCAAGAGCCCGTCCACCGACAACGGCCCCAGCGTCGCACTCACCGCATCCGCCCCACCCTGAGCGCGAACTCCCGCTGATGCACATACGAGGCACACCCGGCCGCCGACGCCACCACCAGCGCACAGCCATGCCGCACCCACACCTCAACGCCGACGCACTTGCGACACTGTGACCGTGCCGGAAGGCACCAGCTCACGGCCGGTGCGGGATCGTACAGACAATGTAGGCGCCGCCCCGAGGACTTGACTGACCTGGCAGACGCTCATCAGCTCCGGCAGCTCGTATGCCGGCGGAGTTCTCGGTCCGATGCTGGTGTTCGGCTTCGGCATGGGCCTGAACTTCGTGACACTGACGTCACAGCGGTCTCCGGTGTGGCCCAGCACGAGGCGGGTGCGGCCTCCGGACTGCTCAACGCCACCCAGCAGGTGGGCGGTTCCCTCGGTCTGTCCATCCTGACGACGGTGTTCGACTCGGCCAGCAAGGACGAGGCGCAGAAGCAGCTGCCGAAGTTCCTCGCGGGCGGTTCGGCGGAGCAGAAGGCGGAGTTCGCCAAGACGCACCAGTTGCCCGGCACCTGGGGACACGAGGTGCTCGCCCAAGGAATTTCCATGGGCTTCGTGGCGGCCGCGGCCATGGCCGTGCTCGCCTTCGGCACTGCCTGGTTCGTGATCCGGGTCCGCAAGAGCGATCTGGAAGCACTCGCCGGTACGGCGGGCGCGACGGTCGGCTGAACCGGCGGCCGCCCCCGCACGGGGCCGCGGAGGGCCGGACCGAGTCCGGGGGACCGAGGGCGAGGACGTCGGTCCGGCCCTCCGCACACGTCCGGCAGGGCTCAGCCAGGGCAGGACCGTATGCACTGCCCACATGACCACGAACTGCACGACCACCCCCGGACCCTTCACGCGCCAGCGTGCATACACCCGCTCCTGCGCCACACGGCTGATGCCACAACAACGGACGCACGGTCACGCAGAGTTCCCGGCAAGCACAGAGAGTTTCCAGGGGCTCGTCTCCAGAGAAGCTCCACCGGGCAGCGGAGGATTCAAACCGACGGGGTCGGCACAGTCGGCACCCAGTCCGGCAGTGCCTCCGTCAGACCTGCCCACTCGGCAGGCGGCATGCCGGCCTTCCCCGCCGCGAGCACCCCGCCCACGATGGCGCAGGTGGTGTCCACGTCACCACCCACCTGCGCGGTCGTCCAGAACGCCTGCTCGAAGTCGCCGAGGGCTCGCGCGGCCGACCAGAGCGCGAAGGGCACGGTGTCATGGGCGGACGTACGCCGTCCGCAGCCCAGTACAGCCGCGACGGTGCCCGCGTCGGCGTAGTCGAGCATGTCCCGTGCGCGCCGCAGGCCTGCACCGACGGCGCTCTTCGGGACGAGTGCGACGACTCCGTCGAGGAGCGCCTCCGGGCTCGGCGGACCGCCGGGGGCGGCGACCAGCGCGGCGGCCGCCGCAACCGCCATGGAGCCGACGACGGCCTCGCGGTGCTGGTGCGTGGGGTACGCGGAGATCTCCGCCTGATGCGTCGCCTGTTCCGGGTCGTCCGCGTACCAGGCGCCCAGCGGGGCGATCCGCATGGCCGCTCCGTTGCCCCAGGAGCCCCGGCCGTTGAAGAGCTCGGCGGCCAGCTCGCGCCAGTCCCCGCCCTCCCGAACCAGCCTCAGCAGACGATTGACCGCGGGACCGTACCCACGGTCGAAGTCATGGTGGTGGGCGAAGGAATACGCCAGGGCATCCTGGTCGATGCGGTGGTGGGCGGCCAGGACCGCGACCACGGAGCAGGCCATCTCCGTGTCGTCGGTCCACTGCCAGGGGCCCGGCGGCAGCTCGCGACGCTTCAGCAGCGGATAGTTGACCGGTACGAAGAACTGCGAACCCAGTGCATCCCCCACCGCCAGTCCACGCAGGCTGGCCACGGCGCGGTCCAGGCGCCCGTCGGAAGAGGAGTCAGGGGTCATTGCTCTGCCACTCTATCCGGTGATCCCGTACGGTTCCGGATCTCGCCAGCGTTCGAAAGGCCGGTCAAGCGCGTACTTGCCGTCGTCCCCGAGAACGAGCATCCGCATCTCCGCGTTCCCCGGATTGGACAGCGACTCGAATTCCGCGACCGTCCAGTGGAACCAGCGCATGCAGAACAGTCGCATGGCCAGGCCGTGGGTCACCAGCAGCACGTTGGACGGGTGGTCCGGGGCCTCGAAGCTGCGGTACAGGCTCTCCAGGAAGCCGCCGACCCGGTCGTACACGTCGGCACCGGACTCCCCTTGGGCGAAGCGGTAGAAGAAGTGACCGTACGCATCCCGGTAGGCCTTCTGGAGGCGGACATCGTCGCGGTCCTGCCAGTTTCCCCAGTCCTGTTCGCGCAGCCGGGGCTCCTCCCGCACCCGTATGAGCTCGGGATCGAGGTGGAAGGCGCGCAGGGTCTCGTGCGTGCGGCGGTACGGTGACACGTACACGCTGACGCGCTCACGGCCGAAGACCTCGCGCAACCGCTTGCCGGTCTCCTCGGCCTGCTGCCAGCCCCGCTCGGTCAGTGCCAGCGCATGGTCGGGCTCCCGCTCGTAGACGGTGTCATCAACATTGCCCGTTGACTCGCCGTGCCGGACAAGGACGATGCGCCGTGGTCGTGCCATGCCAAAACCCTAGATCGGGTGACGGCCGATCGAGCACTCGGACAGGCTCCATACGGCGTAGGTCACACACTTCCTGCACCTTTGGCCACACCAGGTAGCACGATTAACGCGTCCAGTTTTCAAACCATACGCGTCAGACGGTCCAGGTCGGCTCCAGCTCAATGATGTCGCCCGTGAGGGCCGCTACGTCCGCCTCCGTCTGAGCCCGCAGGGCGAGCCGCTCCACGCGTTCCGTGCGGTACTTGCCGTGTTCGGCGGCCGATCGCCACATGGACAGCACCAGGAACTCGTGGCCCGGGGCCTCGCCGAACAGACCCCGGATCATGCCGGGAGAGCCGGCCATCGCGGGGTTCCAGACCTTCTCCTGCATGAGCGTGAAGTGCTCGGCCCGTTCCTCGTGGACCCGACAGAGGGCGACCCGCAGCAGGTCCGCGTCCGTGAAGCGCGGTTCGAAGCCGGTCTTCACGTCGAATCGGTAGTCGAAGAGCTTGACCTGGGCATCCTTGAAGGTGCCCGACTGGGCTGCCGCCAGCCGATCGTGGGAACGGGCCATGAAGGAGTCGTAGAAGGCACGGCTCTCCCAGAAGGCGAAGATGTGTGCCACTCCTGTGCGTCCCCGGCTCCAGCCACCACCTTGTCCCCGAAACCCCGGCTCCCCCAGAAGCCCCGCCCACTTTCGCTGCCCCCGCTCGAACCCGCGGCGGTCCACCACGGTGCAGCGAATCCACTTGACCAGCACCGCGCCATGGTAAGGCCACGGAGCGTGGCGCCGGTCACGCTCCGGTGGACAGCTCCGGCGCACACCTCCACGCGCGCGTGGCAGGATGGACAACAGACCCAGTCCGTCGGGCAGTTCGGGCCGGACAGGGGCACACGCGGGGAAGGGGAGATCCGGTGACCGGCATCAACAAGGGGATCCGCAAGGTCGAGGTCGCACTCAAGTGGGATCCCAGTCCGGCGGGACAGGCGGACACCGATCTCGACATCGTCGCCGCCACCTATTCGGCGGACGACGCCTACGGCGATCCCGCCTATGTGGTGCACTTCGACAGCCGCTCCCCGGACGGCACGATCTACCTCAACCGGGACAGCAAGGACGGCAAGGGCTTCGGCTGGGACGAGGTCATGACGCTGGAGCTCGACCGGCTCAGCGAGCGGTACGCGCGCGTGGTGGTCGGCGTCGTCATCCAGCAGCGCTCGGCGCACCGGACCTTCGTCGGCGTGATCAACCCGGGGCTGCGCATCCGGGAGGGCTACACCGTCCTGGCCGAGGACGACTTCGGCGACGTCCTCGGAGCCATGGCGGCCACGGTCGGGGAGTTCATACGCGACGAATCCGGCGAGTGGACCTTCCGTCCCGGGATCCACGGCTTCGAGGACGATCCGGAGACGTTCACCCGGGACATGGGCCGGGCGCACCAGCCCTGACGTCCGGTCAGCCGGTGGTCCATCCGGGGACCGTCGGCAGCACCTTCTCGGCGACGCGGAACAGGGCCGTGTCGTCGGGCGTCGCGAAGTCCTGGCGCCAGATGGAGACTTCGAAGTAGCCGCCGCCGTCCTTGGTGTCCCGGGCGACCAGCAGGCTGCGCGCGACGCCTCCAGGGCCGCTCTTGGCCTTGCCGCCGCCGAGGTTGAAGCTCAGGGCGATGGTCCGGTCGGAGTAGACGACCGCCGGATGTCCCAGCACCGTCTTCGTCTCCGCGCCGGTGCCCAGGAGGCCCGCCATGTCGGCCACTCCGAGATCGTCGCGGGATGCCGAGAGCCTCAGGGAGTACGTCTTCAGGTCGACGTCCGCCTCCGGGGTCGTGGATTTCGTGCCGTCGGCCGAGGTGAACGTGCTCTCGTTGCCGTCGGCGGTCTCCGTGTGCTCGTCCGGTGTGCCGAGGAGCACCGGCAGGTCCGGGCGGTTGAGCGCCGCGCAGAGCTGGGCGCCCGAGACAGGTTTCGACGGCTTGTCGTGCGTGGCCGTGCAGGCGGCCGGCCCGCGGTCGGCGGACGCCTTCGAGTCCAGGTCCAGCGCCCACAGGAGCCCTGCGAGCCCCCCGACCACCACGATCGCGGCGATCACCTGAGCCACCGCGTTCGCGGGCTTCTCAGGCGCGCTCGTTGCCTTTTTGGAGTCGGCGAAATCGTCGACCATGTCCCCCACGTTCCCCACCCTGCCGTTCGCGCCGGTCGGGCGCGGGGGGAGCCTAACGTGTGATCACTCCCTGGGGGAACAAGTTTTCGTATCGGGGTGAAACGCCGAGGGCGGCGGAGCCACGAGCCGCCCTCGACAACTGGTTCAGTACCGGCGGACCGGCGCTGAGCACTTATTCCTGACGTGCGCTGTTCCTCGTACGGGCGAGTCCAGTCCTCGTACGGGCGAGTCCAGCACGTGCGGTCAAAGACCGAGCAGTTCCACAAGGGTGCCGCCCAGGACGCGATCGCGCAGTGCACCCGGCCTGGTCACGCGTTCAACGGTGGCACGGGCGAGAACCGGGTCGCCATAGGGCGCGTCCGAGCCGAACAGGGTGCGGTCCGGCACCTCGTCGATGGCCAGTCGCACCGCGAAGATGATGTTCGCCGTCGACAGTTCCAGGTACATGTTCGGGGTGTCCCGGGCCAGCTCAACAGCCGTCAGCCAGTTCAGCCCGCCCAGTTGGCTGATCACCAGCGGGACGGTGGGGTTGTGGCGCGCGAGACCAGCCAGAGTCGCCAGGTCTCGCGCCGTGGTCGGTGCGAACCCGTGCACGACGACCGGCAACCCGCCGTGATCGGCGGCTGCCCGCAGAACCGGCTCGATCCTGCCGGCCCCGTCCGGTGGCGGGGTCAGCTCACCGATGCCCCGAAAGCCCCGGCCGACGACCTCCCGCTCGACCTCTGCCGCGATCTGCTCAGCCGACTGGTCCAGGCGAACTTTGCCGAACCCAATGAAACGATCGGGGTAGGCCTCGCACGCCGAGTCCAGTTCCCGCCACGCGGCCTGGTGGCTGTCCGGACCGTTGGACCGTCCGCTGATCGTCTCGTCCAACACGCTCATCTCGCGCCGGAGCGAGGCCACATCAGTGGCCCTCTCGGGATGCGGACGGGTGCCGAAGAGCACGGCGCGGTCGACCCCTGCCTCGTCCAGCAGGGCGATGTGGCTGTGCACGGGATCGTGGACATGGCTGTGCGCATCAATGATCAACGAATTCTCCTGGTCAGGGCCGGTTACAGCGACGGAATGCCGCCGCTGGCCCCATCGTTGACGGTTGACACCATGACAAGGTCAAGCGCCGCGGAGAGACGATGCTGATTGGGCAGTTGGCCAAAAGAACCGGGACGAGCGAGCGCCTGCTTCGCTACTACGAGCGCGTCGGCCTTCTCGCCTCGACCCGTCAGGCCAATGGGTACCGCGATTACGACGATGCCGCCGAGCAGACGGTCAGGCAGATCCGGGCCCTGCTGGCGGCCGGGCTGTCCACCAAATTGATCCGGCTGGTGCTGCCTTGCGCCCTCGCGGACGGCTCACTGCGTCCGTGCCCGGGAGTGCTGGACAGACTCCGCGCCCAACTCACCCACCTCGACCGGCGCGCGGACGAGTTGGCGCAAGCTCGCCAGACGCTGCAACGGGCCATTGCGACAGCCGAACATGCTGAGTAGCCACACGGTTGTCCCGAGGGGTCGCATTGAATGCAATGGCCACGTTGGCGAAACGCTTGGCGGGGTGTCGACATAACCGTCGACACCCCACCTGAGCAGCTAATTCACGCCCAATGGCGGCTCACAGTCAGCTGCAACCGCTGGTCGAGCCGCACCCCTCGCAGATGTAGCAGGAACCGGCCCGCTGCATCTTCGTACCGCAGGAGAAGCACAGCGGGGCGTCGGCCTGGATGCCCAGCTGCATCTCCACCAGCTCGGCGCTGGTGTGGGCCTGCTTCGGGGCGGGCTTGGCCGCCTCGACCTCGGCACGCGGCGTGGCGACGGCCTTCAGCTCCTGGGCGCGCGGAGCCGACTGGGCGAGGCCCTCGACGTCCACCTCGTCCTCGGAGGGCTCGTACGAACCGGTCTCCAGGTGACGCTGGCGCTCCTCGGCGGAGTGGATGCCGAGGGCGGAGCGCGTCTCGAAGGGCAGGAAGTCCAGCGCCAGGCGGCGGAAGATGTAGTCGACGATCGACTGCGCCATCCGCACGTCCGGGTCGTCCGTCATGCCGGCCGGCTCGAAGCGCATGTTGGTGAACTTCGAGACGTACGTCTCCAGCGGCACGCCGTACTGGAGGCCGACGGAGACAGCGATGGAGAAGGCGTCCATCATGCCCGCGAGAGTCGAGCCCTGCTTGGACATCTTCAGGAAGACCTCGCCGAGACCGTCGTCCGGGTAGGAGTTGGCGGTCATGTAGCCCTCGGCGCCGCCGACCGTGAAGGACGTGGTGATGCCCGGGCGGCCCTTGGGGAGGCGCTTGCGGACCGGGCGGTACTCGATGACCTTCTCGACCGTCTCGCGGATGGTCGCCTCGGCCTTCTCCGTGACCTCGACCTTCTCCTTCTCCTTGGTCTTGGCGGAGAGGGGCTGACCGACCTTGCAGTTGTCCCGGTAGATCGCGAGGGCCTTGACGCCAAGCTTCCAGGCCTCGAAGTAGATCTCCTCGACCTCCTCGACGGTCGCCGACTCCGGCATGTTGACCGTCTTGGACAGGGCGCCGGAGATCCACGGCTGGATCGCGGCCATCATGCGGACGTGGCCCATCGCGGAGATGGAGCGCTCGCCCATGGCGCAGTCGAACACCTCGTAGTGCTCGTGCTTGAGGCCCGGGGCGTCGACGACATTGCCGTGCTCGGCGATGTGGGCGACGATCGCCTCGATCTGCTCCTCCTGGTAGCCCAGGCGGCGCAGGGCCTGCGGGACCGTGCCGTTGACGATCTGCATCGAGCCGCCGCCGACCAGCTTCTTGAACTTGACCAGGGCGAGGTCGGGCTCCAGGCCGGTGGTGTCGCAGGACATGGCCAGACCGATGGTGCCGGTCGGGGCGATGACCGACGCCTGGGAGTTACGGAAACCGTTCTTCTCACCGAGGCGCAGCACGTCCTGCCAGGCCTCCGTGGCGGCGGCCCAGACCGGCGTGTCCAGGTCGTCCATGCGAACGGCCACGGTGTTGGCGTCGGCGTGCTGCTTCATGACGCGGTTGTGAGCGCTCGCGTTGCGGGCGTAGCCGTCGTACGGGCCGACGACCGCGGCGAGTTCGGCGGAGCGCTTGTACGACGTGCCGGTCATCAGGGAGGTGATGGCACCGGCGAGGGCGCGGCCGCCGTCGGAGTCGTAGGCGTGACCGGTCGCCATCAGCAGAGCGCCGAGGTTGGCGTAGCCGATGCCGAGCTGGCGGAACGCGCGCGTGTTCTCGCCGATCTTCTGGGTCGGGAAGTCCGCGAAGCAGATGGAGATGTCCATCGCGGTGATGACCAGCTCGACGACCTTCGCGAAGCGCTCGACCTCGAAGGACTGGTGGCCCTTGCCGTCGTCCTTCAGGAACTTCATCAGGTTCAGCGAGGCCAGGTTGCAGGACGTGTTGTCCAGGTGCATGTACTCGCTGCAGGGGTTCGAGCCGTTGATACGGCCGGACTCCGGGCAGGTGTGCCAGTGGTTGATGGTGTCGTCGTACTGGATGCCCGGGTCGGCACAGGCCCAGGCGGCCTCGGCCATCTTGCGGAACAGGGCCTTGGCGTCGACCTCTTCGATGACCTCGCCGGTCATCCGCGCCCGCAGGCCGAACTTGTCGCCCTGCTCGACCGCCTTCATGAACTCGTCGTTCACACGGACCGAGTTGTTGGCGTTCTGGTACTGGACGGAGGTGATGTCCTCGCCGCCCAGGTCCATGTCGAAGCCCGCGTCACGCAGGGCGCGGATCTTCTCTTCTTCCTTCACCTTGGTCTCGATGAAGTCCTCGATGTCGGGGTGGTCGACGTCGAGGATGACCATCTTGGCGGCGCGGCGGGTGGCACCGCCCGACTTGATCGTTCCTGCGGAGGCGTCGGCGCCGCGCATGAAGGAGACCGGACCGGAGGCGTTGCCGCCCGAGGACAGCAGCTCCTTGGAGGAGCGGATGCGGGAGAGGTTCAGGCCGGCGCCGGAGCCGCCCTTGAAGATCATGCCCTCTTCCTTGTACCAGTCGAGGATCGACTCCATGGAGTCGTCGACGGCCAGGATGAAGCAGGCCGAGACCTGCTGGGGCTGCGGGGTGCCCACGTTGAACCACACGGGGCTGTTGAAGCTGAAGATCTGGTGCAGGAGGGCGTACGCCAGCTCGTGCTCGAAGATCTCCGCGTCGGCGGGCGAGGCGAAGTACTTGTAGTCCTCGCCGGCCTTCCGGTACGTCTTCACGATGCGGTCGATGAGCTGCTTCAGGCTCACCTCACGCTGCGGGGTGCCGACGGCACCGCGGAAGTACTTGCTGGTGACGATGTTGACCGCGTTCACCGACCAGAAGTCGGGGAACTCGACGCCGCGCTGCTCGAAGTTGACCGAGCCGTCGCGCCAGTTGGTCATGACGACGTCACGGCGCTCCCAGGCCACCTCGTCGTACGGGTGCACGCCGGGAGTGGTGTGGATGCGCTCGATACGCAGCCCCTTGGTCGCCTTGGTGCCCTTGGCGCGGGAACTCCGTGCCGGACCGCTCGCCGTCTCTGTCATGCCGCCTCCCTGTACGGGCTAAAACGCCCTGAAGTGCCCCGATGTTCCCGTGGCACGGTGTTCTGTCTGGTGTTGCGGGCATCTCGCGCTGCCACCCGCAACGGGTCTTCGATAGCCGCCCTCAGGCCGGAATCGGGACCTCCGCCCGGTTCCGACCCGCCGATCAGTCGGCGGCGTGGGCGGGCTCGGGGACCTGAGCAGTCCCTCCGGGCCCGCAGTCTTCTTCCTGGCCCCCCGCGACAGCGCCCTCGCGGTCGTCGTTGTCCGCGGCGACGGGTCGCCTCTCCTCCCTGAGTTCCGCGATCGCGGCCTCGAAGTCCTCAAGCGAGTCGAACGCCCGGTAGACGGAGGCAAATCGCAGATACGCGACGAGGTCGAGCTCCTGCAATGGGCCGAGTATGGCCAGCCCCACGTCATGGGTGGTCAGTTCGGCGCTTCCGGTGGCCCGCACCGCCTCCTCGACCCGCTGGCCGAGCTGGGCGAGTGCGTCCTCGGTGACAGGCCGCCCCTGGCATGCCTTGCGCACGCCATTGATGACCTTGGTACGACTGAAGGGCTCGGTGACTCCGGACCGCTTGACCACCATGAGCGAGCACGTCTCCACGGTCGTGAAACGACGGGAGCAGTCCGGACACTGGCGGCGCCTGCGGATCGACGTCCCGTCGTCGGTCGTACGACTGTCGACGACACGGCTGTCGGGGTGCCTGCAGAAGGGGCAGTGCATGAACTCCCAACCCTCCTCACAGCAGACTCAATAGCCTCGCTGGGCCTCATGGGCCCCTCGAAGCAGCCCCAAGCATAGGCGATCGCCGAGGCCCTGAAGACCCGGGGGACCACAACTTCTGGGCTACTGCTGCAATCCAACCACTAGATGTGGGGATTGGCCTATGCATGCACGCCCTGCGCGCGTGTCGCGCGCGTATTGGCATGCGCCACGCGACCGGTGCGGCGCACCGGATCCGCAGGTGCACAGCCGTACCGTTGCGACACATGCGGAGATACCGTGGGCGCCGCAGGGAGGCGACGTGGGACTCCCGCAGAGATGGAGATCTGTGCCCGGTTGACGGAATGCCAGATGGCAGACTGGGGCAGTGACCCACGAGGTCAGCACTCCGGCGGTGAAGAGTACAACAATGGGCCCTTTTGTCCGCCACGTGCCGCGTTAGCTATACACCCAGACACATGATCAAGTACGGCGATCCACGTTTTTTCACTCGAACGTGTGTTTGGCGCAACCTTTCGAAAGCAACTACCGTTGTCCAGCAGGGAGACCATCGAGAGGGGCCGACGTGACCACCACCGCAGACAGTGCCACCATCACTGCCCAGGACCGCTCCCAGGGCCGACTCGAGCCGGTGCATGCGATGAACGATGCCGTGAATCCGGAGGGGCAAAAGCGCTCCCTACCGGGCCGACCTCCAGGCATCCGGGCGGACAGCTCGGGCCTCACCGACCGACAGCGCCGGGTGATCGAGGTCATCAGGGACTCCGTGCAGCGGCGCGGCTACCCGCCGTCGATGCGGGAGATCGGCCAGGCGGTCGGCCTCTCCAGCACCTCCTCGGTCGCACACCAGCTGATGGCACTGGAGCGCAAGGGCTTCCTGCGCCGCGACCCGCACCGCCCGCGCGCGTACGAGGTGCGCGGCTCCGACCAGGGCGCCTCCGTGCAGCCCACCGACACCGCCGGCAAGCCCGCCGCGTCGTACGTCCCGCTGGTCGGCCGCATCGCCGCCGGTGGCCCGATCCTGGCCGAGGAGTCGGTTGAGGACGTCTTCCCTCTCCCCCGCCAGCTGGTCGGCGACGGCGAGCTGTTCGTGCTGAAGGTCGTCGGCGACTCCATGATCGAGGCCGCGATCTGCGACGGCGACTGGGTCACGGTGCGCCGCCAGCCCGTCGCTGAGAACGGCGACATCGTCGCGGCCATGCTCGAAGGCGAGGCCACCGTCAAGCGCTTCAAGCGCGAGGACGGCCACGTCTGGCTCCTCCCGCACAACGCGGCGTACGAGCCGATCCCCGGCGACGACGCAACCATCCTCGGCAAGGTGGTGGCAGTGCTGCGGCGCGTATGACGGCTGCGGCGGGCGGTTCGTTCGGAACCACCCTCTGACCGGGCCCCGGGACCCCTGCGCCGGTTCCGGGGCCCTGTGCTGTCCGGGACCCCGCCGGTGGGGTTCTTGCCTCAGGGGTTGGTCTGTGTCGCGCCGCCGCGACACAGACCAACCCCCGCTCATTCGGCCTCTGACTTCTTCGCCGCCGCGTCGATCGCCGCCAGCGACTTCCGGACCTGGTTACGGTCTGTCGTGTACCAGAAGTCCGGCAGTGACGCCTTCAGATAGCTGCCGTAGCGGGCCGTGGCCAGACGTTGGTCGAGTACGGCGACCACGCCGCGGTCCCCCGAGGCACGTACGAGGCGGCCGGCGCCCTGGGCCATGAGCAGTGCGGCGTGCGTGGCGGCGACTGCCATGAAGCCGTTGCCTCCGGCATCCTCCACCGCCTTCTGGCGGGCGCTCATCAGCGGGTCGTCCGGACGCGGGAACGGGATCTTGTCCATGACGACCAGCTGGCAGCTGGGGCCCGGGACGTCGACGCCCTGCCAGAGTGACAGCGTGCCGAACAGGCAGGTCTTCGGGTCGGCGGCGAAATTCTTGATCAGCTCGCCGAGCGTCTCCTCGCCCTGGAGGAGAATCGGGAACTCCGGGATCCGGGAGCGCAGTTCCTCGGCGGCGAGCTGCGCGGCACGCATGGAGGAGAAGAGTCCGAGGGTGCGGCCGCCGGCCGCCTGGATCAGCTCCGTCAGCTCGTCCAGCATGTCCGCGCGGTCCCCGTCCCGCGCCGGGCGGGACAGATGCTTGGCGACGTAGAGGATCCCCTGCCTGGGGTAGTCGAAGGGCGAGCCGACGTCGACGCCCTTCCACTGTGGGAGGTCCTCGCCCTCGGTGCCTTCCGGTGCGAGCCCGAGAGAGGCGCCGACGCCGTTGAAGTCGCCGCCCAGCTTCAGCGTCGCGGAGGTCAGGACGACCGAGCGGTCCGCGAAGAGCTTCTCCCTGAGGAGTCCCGACACGGACATGGGGGCAACGCGCAGGGAGGCCCCGAAGCGGTCGTGGCGCTCGTACCAGACGACGTCCCACTCGGAGCCGTTGGTGATCCGCTCCGCCACGTCGTGCACGGTCTCGACGGAGGCCAGTGCCTGCTTGCGGACCGCGTCCTCGTCCTGGACGGACTTGTCCCGGGTCGCGCCGATCGCGGAGATCACCGTACGGCAGGCGTCGCGCAGTGCCATGAGCGCGTACCCGAGGTCCTCCGGGATCTCCTCCAGACGGCCGGGCAGAGCCAGTTCCATCAGCCGCTCGAAGCCCTCGGCGGCGGTCTGGAGCTGGTCGGCGGCCTTCTCATTGACCAGTTTCGCGGCGCGGCGGACCGCACGGTTGACCTGGCCGGGCGTGAGTTCGCCGGTGGCCACTCCGGTGACCCGGGAGACCAGCTCATGCGCCTCGTCGACGATCAGCACCTCGTGCTGCGGGAGGACCGGGGCGCCCTCGATGGCGTCGATAGCGAGGAGGGCGTGGTTGGTGACGACCACCTCGGCGAGCTTGGCGCGCTCGCGGGCCATCTCGGCGAAGCACTCGGCGCCGTACGCGCACTTCGTGGCGCCCAGGCACTCCCGGGAGGACACCGACACCTGCGCCCAGGCCCGGTCGGAGACGCCGGGCGTGAGGTTGTCGCGATCGCCGGTCTCCGTCTCGTCCGACCATTCGCGCAGTCGCAGCAGGTCCTGGCCCAGCTTGCTCGTGGGCGCGGCCGCCTCGAACTGGTCGAACAGCCCCTCCTCCTCGTCCTGCGGGACACCCTCGTGGAGTCGATGCAGGCAGAGGTAGTTCGACCTGCCCTTCAGCATGGCGAACTCCGGGCGGCGGCGGAGCAGGGGGTGCAGCGCATCGACGGTGCGTGGCAGATCCCGCTCGACTAGCTGGCGCTGCAGGGCGAGGGTGGCCGTCGCCACGACGACACGCTCCCCGTGCGCGAGCGCGGGCACGAGGTAGCCCAGCGACTTTCCGGTGCCGGTGCCGGCCTGGACCAGCAGATGGGAACCGTCGTCGATCGCCTCCGCGACGGCTTCGGCCATGGTCACCTGGCCGGGGCGCTCCGTACCGCCGACGGCAGTGACGGCAGCATGCAGGAGTTCGGGGAGTGAGGGCTTCGTCATAGCGCGACCACCCTACGGCCCGGCACTGACAAACGGGTGATCAAGACGGGGACGAGGGGCGGGATCAAGACCGGGTGCTCCTCGGGTGAGGGTAGGGGCGGATCGGTCGGGCAGGTCGGCTCGGGTGCACTGGAGACCGGCGCTGCGGAAACCGGATCTGCGGCAGTGGGAACCGGATCGGCGCGGGCGGTGTACCAAAAGTGATGCCGCTGCGACATGGCGTCACAGCAGATCGCGCAGGGCCCGGTCTCGGATCATGA
Organism: Streptomyces sp. NPDC001157; assembly: GCF_053598255.1. NCBI lineage: Bacteria > Bacillati > Actinomycetota > Actinomycetes > Kitasatosporales > Streptomycetaceae > Streptomyces > Streptomyces sp. NPDC001157. The sequence continues at coordinate 61,780 of NZ_JBSFJW010000037.1, read as the reverse complement.
GGGCGGCTCGCTTGGAGGGCAGGTCGACCTCGGCGGCAAACCGGAAGCCGGCGCTCAGGAAAGCAGCGACGGAGGGAGTGTTGCGAAGGTCGGGTTCAGCAATGACGCGTGCGCAGGCAGGCCGCTTGTCGAGGGCGAGGTCGGCCGCGGCTCTGAGCAGGGTGCTGCCGAGCTTGCGGCCTCGGTCGGCGACCCCGCCGATGAGGAGGTGCAGTCCGGTGTCATGAGGCCGAGCGGGATAGTGGCGGGCCACTGGGTCGAGGTCCGCCCGGTAGATCTCCCAGTAGCTCATCGGTGTGCCCTCCAGCACGCCGAGGCACGGAACACTGCGCCCGTCGCCGGAGAGCTGGGCCCGCAGGTGGTCCTCGGTCACGGTCGGAGGGCCGGCCAGCTCCCAGAACTCCGCGACGGCAGGGTCGTTCATCCAGCGGCTGATGAGCGGTAGGTCCCGCTCGACGTGCACGGGGACAAGCTGGAACACACCCGTGGGTGTGACGACCGGCCCCCAGTCGGCCACACGGTCGAGGAGGTCGTCATCGGCTCTCGTGACGGAAACGCGCGGCGCCGGACTTTCGCACCGGTTCCTTGACTCGTCGGAGTCGCTTTCCGCTGCAAAGAGTGCAAGTAGTTCGTCGGGCAGCCGCAGGTCCAGTGTGTCCTCGTTGTCCGTGCCCACACCGGTGCTGTTCTCGGCCGCACGGGGGCCCGAGTCGGCGCCGAGGTCAGTGCCGGGGGCGGTGGCTGCGTGTGCGCTGGCGTCGGTGGGAGGCACGGCGCCGCTCCTCTCAGAAGACGGGATGGGGCATGTTCCTCGGAAGCGAAGGGAGTTGATGGTGGTCGGCGGTGGCTTTCAGAAATGGAGGGGGTTGGCGATGGTGACGTAGACGGACTGGGTGTCGACGGGGCCGACGAGTTCGTCGAGGCCGTGCAGGCGGGTCAGCAGATTGGCCTTGCAGCGCAGGACGGGTGAGTCCAACAGGTGGGCAGGAAGTGAAGTGCCCAACCGGGCGGGGCCGGAGGCGACCTCGTTGAGGAAGTGGCGGAAGGCGGCGAGCAGCAGCCGTTCGTCGGCGAGGCGCTGGGAGCCGAAGGCACCGATGAGGCCGAGCACGTTGTTGATCGCGAGGTAGTAGGCGAAACGCTCGTCGACGACCTCGTCTGAGACGAAGGTGTCGCTGCGCTCACCGATACCGGGCAGCCGGGCGTCGAGCTGCCTGCGTCGGGACTCCCGGAAGTAGTAGCCCTGGTTGTCGCGGTAGCGGCCGCCGGCGGGCCAACCGTCGGGGTCCAGCAGGAGCAGCGTGTTCTGTTGATGCGCCTCCAGGGCGATCCCCGCCTCCGCGTCCAGCCACAGCACGGGACGTACGACCCGCTCGAGATAGCGCAGGAACCACTCGACGGCAACGGCCGCACGGGGACGACCGGTTCGGCCCGCAAGGCGGGTGACGACCGTGGCGAGTCGGGACTGCAGGGGCGGCGGTCCGTCCTCCGGGCGGCGCGCTGTGCCCGCCGAGTTGCTGCCTGTCCCGGCGTACGGGCGGGGTGAGACGAGCCCGGCGATGCAGGAGACGTTGTCCGACGGGCTGAACGGGTTGTGGCGGATCATCACGTCGAGTCCGGTCACGGGGCTGCCGTCCGGCGCGTCGACCGCGAGCCAGGCCGGGTCACGGACGATGTCGAAGCCGGGGTGGGCAGCCTGCCACTGCGTGGACAGGCCGCTGCGCAGGAGGCGGTGGACCTCGACACCGCGGTGCAGTTCCTTGCGGAGGTTCTCGCGACGGGAGTTGGTGATCCGCAAGCCCAGCGACAGTTTGAGCATGGCAAAGGAGCCGGACCGATGGACGGTGCGTACGGAGGAGGTGGGGTGCCAGGGGGAGCCGTGCGCGCCGAGGTCACGAAGAAGCCCGGCGTCGAACAGGGGCACGATCTCGGCGCGTTGCCGCACCTCGCGCACCTGCCAAGGGTGCAACGGGAGGGCTGCGTAGCCGTCGGGAAGCGTCAGCTCGGCTCCGGCGAGCCGTGCCATGAGCTGGGGCGCGGGGACGGGACGGCCGCGCTCGGTCCAGGCGGAGTCCGCGGCAAGTACAGAAGGGCCGACAGCCAACCAGTGCAGCGGGAAGGAGCCGCGCAACTCAGGTGAGTACGACCGTGCCTCGGCTTCGGAGAGACCTTCGCGGCTCTTCGGAGTGGGATGCAGCGGGTGTCCGAGTACAAGTGCCTGCTCGGAAGCGAGGAAGAGGTCGGGTCCGTCGGTGGGGTGTTCCCGGCGCTCGCGGATGAACGTGACGGTACGGCGGAGGGAGTCGGCGACGCGGGCAACGAGGTCCGGGCCGGATGTGGAGGCGGTGGGGACGAGGGCTGATGTCTGGGCGTTCGCGGGACGGCCGGCACCGCCGGTCGTGAGCCCGGCGGTGGCGGGCAGGGCGGCGGTGTCCTTGACGCTGCCAGGCGTTTCCCTGGCCAGCAGTGCGGCGATGGTGACGGCGTCGGCCGGTCGGGAATGTGCGGGGGCATCGGCGAGGATCGGGAGCCCGAACCGGTGCCAACCCGTAGGGGACCAGTATTGGACGGGGGCGAGGAGAGCCGTACCGCTGGCGGGCAGGGGGATACGGAGGATGCCGTCGTCGGGGGCACGGAGGGCGGCTTCGCGCACCCAGCAGCGCAGCAGGTTCTCGACCGCCGCGGCCTCCGCGGCGGTGTGCGGGTCGGGGTGATCAAGGAGGTCGGCGACGGCGTCGCGCGGGCTCTCGGCGACGGGGGCTTTGCGTTGCTCCGGGACCCTCTCCCGTTCCGGAGTCCTCTCCGGTACCAGGGCTCTCTGTTGCTCTGATGTCGGCGCTTGTCGCGGCGCGCTCTCAGGCTGTCCGTCGCCTCTTTGCCCCGGAACCCTGCCTGCCCCGGAGCGACCGTCCCCCGGGGTTCCTCCCCCGGCTGAAGCACGTACCGCCCCCTGCTCCGACTCCCGCCCCAGCTCCGGTTCCCGCGCCGCTGCTCGTTCCTGCTGCCACAGCGCTGATGGGAGCGCCCGGGCAGGTGGGATCTGGTGCGAGGGCAGTGCGTCGGAGGGGCCTCGCTGGGGGGCGTGGGTTCGGGCGTCGGATGCAGGGGTGGGGTTCAAGGCGGTCCTCGTGGGTGGTTCTGGTTCGTGCGGTGACGAACCTGGGCCTTACTGCGCTGCCTGCGAGGTGGAGGTCGAGGTATGGGCGTCCTGGTTCAAGGGGTTTGAGACGTTGAGGGGGTGCGAGTCGTGCGCAGGCATGGATCTCGGCGCCGACGGCACGTACGAGCGGGCCGGTATCAGTTGCCGTGGTGGCCCGTCCGCTCGGCGGGCTCACCCTGTCGTCGGTGCTGGGGATCTGGTCCGTGGGGCCGTCGTATGCCAGGTGGTCGGCCGGAGCGGTCGCGGGCCGCCGCCCCCACGGCATCGGCCAGTCGGTCGAGCACGGCGGCCGCCTGTTCGTCGCTGATCGTCAGTGGCGGGAGGAGCCGCACAACGCTTGCGTGGCGGCCTCCCACTTCGACGATGAGGCCCCGTCGCAGACACTCCCGCTGGACGGCGGCCGCGAGTTCGGGATCGGCCGGGCGCGGGCTGACGGCACGGGAATCGGGCCCGGCTGCCAGAGCCGTCCCGTGGTTGAGGAGCTCGCGATCCAACGAGCGATCGACCTCGCCCCCGCGACGGCTCCGATCCAGCCGATCGGTCTCCCAACTCAGCTCAGCAGAACCCCGATCCGGCCCTCCGGCCGTCCAACTCAGCCCGTCAGAGGCCGAGTCCACTCCCCCGAGCCCCCAATCGAGCGCTGCCGAACCATCCCCAACCCCGAGTCCGGAGGCCCCGTCATCGATCGTCCCGCCCCCGCGTGGTCCGCATTCCCCCTCCGCGTCCACGAGTTCCAGCCCGATCATCAGTCCCCGACCCCGCACCTCTCCGATGCAGGGAAACTCCCGTGCCAGGGAGCGGAGTTGGGCGAGCATTCGGGAGCCGAGGGTGGCCGCTCGCTCGGCGAGGTGGTTTTCGCGGACGTAGGCCAGCGTGGCTGTGCCTGCGGCCATGGCGAGTTGGTTGCCGCGGAAGGTGCCTGCGTGGGTGCCGGGTTCCCAGACGTCGAGGTTGTCGCGGTAGACCACCACGGCAAGGGGGAGGCTGCCGCCGATGGCCTTGGAGAGGACCATCACGTCAGGGGTGATCCCGCTGTGCTCCACCGCCCAGAAGGCACCGGTCCGTCCGACCCCCGTCTGGACCTCGTCGGCGATCAGCGGGATGGAGCGGGCCGCTGTGATCCTTCGCATGCGCCGCATCCACTCGTCCGGCGCGGGGATCACCCCGCCTTCACCCTGGACGGGTTCCAGGATCATCCCCGCGGGAAGGGCCACCCCCGACTTGGGGTCGTCGAGGACGCATTCGGTCCAGCGGGCGGCGAGCTCGGCGCCACGCGAACCGCCGACGCCGAAGGGGCAACGGTAGTCCTGGGGATAGGGAAGGCGCGCGACTCGTACGTCCGAGGCGTGCCCGGATGCTTCAAGGGCTCCGGCGGTCATGCCGTGGTAGGCGCCGGTGAAGGCCAGAAGTCCGGTGCGGCCGGTCGCGGTGCGGACGAGTTTGAGCGCGGCCTCCACCGCGTCGGTGCCTGCCGGCCCGCAGAACTGCACGCGCGCATGGTCGGCGAGACCACGCGGCAGGGTATGGAACAACTCGGTGACGAACGCGTCCTTGACCGGGGTCGCCAGGTCGAGGATGTGCAGCGGCGCACCCGAGTCGAGGACCTTGCGAATGGCCTCCAGTACCACGGGGTGGTTGTGGCCGAGGGCGAGCGCCCCCGCTCCGGAGAGGCAGTCGAGGTAGCGGCGGCCGTCGGCACCCTCGATGGTCAGCCCTCGGGCCCGAACGGGCACGATCGGCAGGGCCCGCGCATAGGTGCGCGCCGCCGATTCGCGCGCCGACTGCCGCCGCAGGATCCCCTCGTGCGCGGTCCGCCCGGTCGCGGACGCCTCACCGGCAGCACACCGCCCAAGAGTCCCCTCGGACGCACTCCCGCCGCATGCAGACTCGGCCACGACTCCCTGTCCTCCCACCGGGGAACCGCACACGGACAGCAGAACCCCCACCGGTACCAACCGCCCGTCGCTCACCGGGTTACGGGTTGCCTCAAGATCCTTTCCGTGACGGAACCGTTGCTGTTCCATCGGAAGTCCCTCACAGCGAGCGCATAGTGTGTGATGCCGTTCCAAGGAGCCTTGAAGTCACGTGAGATCAGCTCTTTCCGAGCGTGAGTTCACGGCCGCAGCACCCGATTCGTTCAGTTCATCCCAGGGGGAGTCAGAGCATGCGATCCATAAGGCCGTCCGTCACCGTTCGCCGGGAGAGGGGTGCCCGCCGTAGAACCTCCCCCGTTCTTGCCGCCGTTGCCCTCGCATCGGCGCTGGCGCTCACCGCCACCGGCTGCAACTCGGGCGACGACAAGGCCGACGGCCAGGCCTCCGCCTCTGCGAGCGACATCGGCAGCAGCGGCGACGGCAAGATCAAGATCCCGGACGACATCAAGAACAAGCTCAAAGAGCACGGGTTCGACATCGACAAGTGGAAGCACGGGGCCTGGAAGGACTGGAACAAGGACGACTGGCTGCGCGAGGCCGACGAATTCATCAACCCGATCATCAAGGGTCTGTGGAACCCGGACCGGATGCGGAAGGCCAACGACCCGGACAAGGGCGTCGACGACAACGACCTCTCCGGTGACCAGGGCGTGACCGACCCCACGCCGGCGCCCGTGGACGCGAAGGCCGTTGCGCCTACGTACCACGCCAACGCGGCGACGTCCGGGAAGGTGTTCTTCGACTCCCCCGAAGGCACGATGGTCTGCTCGGCGACGGTCGTGGCGGACCCGGCCCACCCCGGCAAGTCGAACCTCGTGTGGACGGCGGGCCACTGCGTGCATGCCGGCAAGAAGGGTGGCTGGTACCGCAACATCGCGTTCGTGCCCTCGTACAACAACGCGGGCAAGTCGGCCGCCCAGCTGCAGAACGCCACCAGGGAGGAGGCCGCTCCGTACGGCGTCTGGTGGGGCGACTGGGCGCAGACCTCTCAGCAGTGGATCGAGAAGGGCGGCGAGACGGGCGGTGACGGTGCCTCCTACGACTACGCCGTCATCCATGTGACGCCGGAAAAGGGCGGAAACGGCAAGTCGCTGGAGGAGACGGTCGGTTCGGCACTGCCTGTCGACTTCAACGCTCCGGCCGTACCGAAGGTTCCCAGCATCACCGCGACCGGTTACCCCGCCGCCGCGCCGTTCGACGGCCAGAGGATGTTCCAGTGCACGGACCGGCCGGGACGGCTGTCGATCAACGCCTCGGACCCGACGATGTACCGCATCGGCTGCACCATGACGGGCGGTTCGTCCGGCGGCGGCTGGGTCGCGGCGGGCTCGGACGGCAAGCCGGCGCTGGTGTCCAACACCTCGATCGGCCCGGTGACTTCGGGCTGGCTGGCCGGACCGCGGCTGGGTGATGTGGCCAAGGGTGTGTACGACTCGGTGAGCAAGAAGTTCGCCGGTCAGTAGACCTGCTGGTGCTGAAGGCCCGCCCCCTCGGTGAGGGGGCGGGCCTTCGGCGATTGTCGCTTCTTCGGGATTCAGTCTGCGGCTCAGACGGCCGGGGCGGGCACATACGGCGCGAGGTCCGCCGCCAGCTCCTCGTGCACCCGCACCTTGAGCAGCGTGCCCTCCGGGGTGTGCTCCTCGGAGATCACCTCGCCCTCGTCGTGCGCGCGGGCGACCAGCTTGCCGTGGGTGTACGGCACCAGCGCCTCGATCTCGACGGACGGCCTGGGCAGCTCGTTGTCGATGAGCGCGAGCAGCTCCTGGATGCCCTTGCCGGTGCGGGCCGAGACGGCGATGGAGCGCTTCTCGTTCCGCTGCAGCCGCTGGAGCACCAGCGGGTCGGCCGCGTCCGCCTTGTTGATCACGACGATCTCGGGTACGTCGGTGGCGCCGACGTCCCTGATCACCTCACGCACTGCGGCCAGCTGCTCCTCCGGCGCCGGGTGCGAGCCGTCCACCACGTGCAGGATCAGGTCGGACTCGCCGACCTCCTCCATGGTGGAGCGGAACGCCTCGACCAGATGGTGCGGCAGGTGCCGGACGAATCCGACCGTGTCGGCCAGCGTGTACAGACGGCCGCTCGGGGTCTCCGCCCGACGAACGGTCGGGTCCAAGGTCGCGAACAGGGCGTTCTCGACCAGGACGCCGGCGCCTGTCAGGCGGTTGAGCAGGGAGGACTTGCCCGCGTTGGTGTAGCCCGCGATGGCGACGGACGGCACCTTGTTGCGCTTGCGCTCCTGGCGCTTGATCTCGCGGCCGGTCTTCATCTCCGCGATCTCCCGGCGCATCTTCGCCATCTTCTCGCGGATCCGCCGCCGGTCCGTCTCGATCTTGGTCTCACCGGGACCGCGGGTGGCGAGGCCGCCGCCCTTGCCGCCGCCCATCTGCCGGGACAGCGACTGACCCCAGCCGCGCAGCCTCGGCAGCATGTACTGCATCTGCGCGAGCGCGACCTGCGCCTTGCCCTCTCGGGACTTCGCGTGCTGGGCGAAGATGTCGAGGATCAGGGCCGTACGGTCGATGACCTTGACCTTGACGACGTCTTCGAGGTGGATGAGCTGGCCCGGGCTGAGCTCACCGTCGCAGATGACGGTGTCGGCGCCCGTTTCGAGCACGATGTCCCGCAGCTCGTAGGCCTTGCCGGAGCCGATGTAGGTGGCCGCGTCGGGCTTGTCGCGGCGCTGGATCACGCCGTCGAGCACGAGCGCGCCCGCGGTCTCCGCGAGGGCGGCGAGCTCCGCGAGGGAGTTCTCCGAGTCCTGCACGGTCCCCGTGGTCCAGACGCCGACGAGCACGACACGCTCCAGGCGGAGCTGGCGGTACTCGACCTCGGTGACGTCCTCGAGCTCGGTGGAGAGGCCCGCCACACGGCGCAGAGCCGCGCGCTCGGAGCGGTCGAACTGGTCGCCGTCCCGCTCTCCGTCGATCTCGTGGCTCCAGGCGACGTCCTCTTCCATCAGGGCATCGGCCCGAAGACGCTCGGGGTAGGTGTGCGCGAAGCGCTCAGTGTCCTGGGAAGGGGATGAAGAGGAGGTCATTGGATCCTTACGTCGATGGGGATTCCGATACGGCGATCGCGACAGCGGTCATGGTGGACAACGTACGAGCGCCCCGGGAGATTCCCGCGACCCGTGCCGCGCCGACCCGAAGATGGTCGCACGGCACGGCCCGTCCGGTCATCGCCTTATTTCGCGGATTTCGCAGCCTTCGTGCCGGGTGCCGCCGGCTTCCAGTCCGGGTGACCTGGCATCGGCGGGGTCTTCTTGCCGTACAGCCAGCCTTCGAAGAAGCCGCTCAGGTCGCGCCCGGAGATCCGGGAGGCGAGCCGTTCGAAGTCGGCGGTGGTGGCCGTACCGTCGCGGTGGAGGCTCACCCAGGACCTCTCCAGGCGCTCGAAGGCGGGGCGGCCGATCTCCTGGCGCAGGGCATAGAGCGCGAGCGCGGCGCCGTCGTAGACGTTCGGCCGGAAGATGCTGATCTTGCGGCCGGGGTCGGGCGCCTTGGGCTCGGCCGGCGGCCCACCGGCGGCGCGCCAGCCGTCGGAGGCCGCGTACGCGGCTTTCATGCGTGCCTCCATGGGCTTGTGTCCCACCTCCTCCGCGTACAGGGCCTCGTACCACGTGGCGTGCCCTTCGTTGAGCCACAGGTCGGACCAGGTCTGGGGGCTGACGCTGTCGCCGAACCACTGGTGGGACAGCTCGTGCACCATGATCGACTCGACGTACCACTTGGGGTAGGTGTGGCCGGTGAAGAGCTCGCTCTCGAAGAGAGAGAGCGTCTGCGTCTCGAGTTCGAAGCCGGTGGACGCCTGTGCCATGAGCAGGCCGTACGTCTCGAAGGGGTAGTGGCCGACCTTGCTCTCCATCCAGGCGATCTGGTCGGGCGTCTTGGCGAGCCACGGTTCGAGCTCTTTGACGTCCTTGGTGGGCACGACGTCGCGAACGGGCAGATGGTGCGGCCCGGTGCGGTGCAGCACGGTGGAACGGCCGATGGACACCTGGGTGAGTTCGGTGGCCATGGGGTGCCGGGTGCGATACGTCCAGGTGGTCGACTTGCCGTCGCGCTCCACGCCGGTCGGCAGGCCGTTGGCGACGGCTGTGTAGTCGTTGGGGGCGGTGATCCGGATGGTGAACAGCGCTTTGTCGGAGGGGTGGTCGTTGCACGGGAACACCAGGTGTGCGGCATCGGCCTGGTTGGCCATCCCGAGTCCGTCCTGGGTGCGTACCCAGCCGCCGTCCTGGTCCTTGACGGCCCCGGGGTCGCTGGTGTGCCGCACGGTGATCCGCGTCCAGGTGCCCCGGGGCAGCGGCCTGGCGGGCGTGACGACGAGGTCGTCACCCGCGCTGGTGAAGGTGGCCGGCTCACCGTTGACCTGGACCGATTCGACCTTGCCGTGCGCGAAGTCGAGGTTCAGACGCGCCAGGTCCGTGGTCGTCGAGGCGTTGATGGTGGTGACGGCCTGGAGGGGTTTGCTGTTGGTGCCGGGATAGGTGAAGGAGAGGTTGTACGACTCCACGTCGTACCCGGGGTTGCCGAGGTCCGGGTAGAGGCGGTCGCCGATGCCCAGGGGGGCCGGGGGCGAGCTCGCGGCCAGGAGGCAGACGGAGACGGCGGAGGCGAGCAGTGCGGCCGCCTTCAGACGGCGGGGACTGCGCGGAGGGCGGCGGAACCGGGCCGCGATGCCGGGACGCGGACCGTCCGGGGCCTGGGAGCACGGGGTGAGCAGCATGGATCACGGCTATCAGCGCGCGCGTGCCGGACGGCGACGACTCGCGTTCGGCCCACCCGAATGGGTAGGTCAGGTGCAGGTGTGCGGCTCTGGCGCCGTGGGGCGCGCGGCCCGGCGCTCACACACCCGGCGTCTGCGCCCGGCTCACGTCGTAGACCCCCGGCACATTGCGCATCGCCCGCATCAGAGCGGGCAGGTGGGCCGCGTCCGGGAGTTGGAGCGTGTAGGTGTGGCGGACGCGCTGCTGGGTCGGGGGTTCGACCGTCGCGGACACGATCTCGGCGCCTTCGAGGGCCATGGCCTCCGTCAGGTCCGCCAGCAGATGGGGGCGGACGAACGATTCAGCGAGCAGCGTGACCCGGCACTCGGTGGTGTCCCCCCAGCGCACGTCGACCTCCGCGCGCCCCCCGCTCTTCATTCGCTCCACGGCGGCGCACTCGACACGGTGGACGGTGACCACACCGCCCCGCACGGCGAAGCCGGTGACCTCGTCGGGCGGTACGGGTGTGCAGCAGCCGGCGAGCCGGACGGTCGCGCCGGGCTGGTCGACCGTGATGTCGGCGGTGGTGGGACGTGAGCTCAGCCCCTCCGCGGTGGGCCGGAGAGCGGCCGAGGGCTCCTCGTCGATCTCCTGCGTTGCCTCCTGCGCCTCCTCGTGCGTCGGGTGGGCGGCGAGCCACCGCTGGATGGCGATACGGGCGGCAGGCGTGTGGGCGTGCTCCAGCCACTCCCTGGAGGGCTCGGAGGCCGGGTCCTGGCCCATGAGGAGCTGGACGGTGTCGCCGTCCCGCAGGACCGTGCTCAGCGTCGCCAGGCGGCCGTTGACGCGGGCCCCGATGCACGCGTGCGCGTCCTCGCCGTACTGGGCGTACGCGGCGTCCACACAGGTGGCGCCCTCGGGCAGACCGAGCGTGCCGCCGTCGGGGCGGAAGACGGTGATCTCACGGTCCTGGGCGAGGTCCTCGCGGAGGGTGGACCAGAACGTGTCCGGGTCGGGCGCGGCCTCCTGCCAGTCGAGGAGGCGGGAGAGCCAGCCGGGGCGGGTGGGGTCGACGCGCTCGCCGTCGGCCGGAGCGTTCTCCTCCGGAGGCGGGGCATAGGGATTGCCGAGGGCGACGACACCGGCCTCGGCGACCTTGTGCATCTGGTGGGTGCGGATGAGGACTTCGGCGACCTGGCCGTCCCCGCGGGCGACCGCGGTGTGCAGGGACTGGTACAGGTTGAACTTCGGGACGGCGATGAAGTCCTTGAACTCCGAGACCACGGGCGTCATACAGGTGTGCAGTTCGCCGAGGACGCCATAGCAGTCCGCGTCCTCGTTCACCAGCACCAGCAGGCGGCCGAAGTCGCAGCCGCGCAGCTGGCCGCGCTTGCGGGCGACGCGGTGGACGGAGACGAAGTGCCGCGGCCGGATGACGACTTCGGCCGGGATGTCGGCTTCGCGCAGCACGCCTCGTACCTCGTCGGCGATCTCGGCGAGCGGGTCGTCGGCGCGGGAGGCGTTGTCGACGATCAACTCCCGTGTGTGTTCGTACTCTTCGGGGTGGAGAATCGCGAAGACCAGGTCCTCCAGCTCGGTCTTCAGCGCCTGGACCCCGAGCCGTTCGGCGAGCGGGATGAGGACGTCGCGGGTGACCTTGGCGATGCGCGCCTGTTTCTCGGGGCGCATGACGCCGAGTGTGCGCATGTTGTGCAGCCGGTCGGCGAGTTTGATCGACATCACGCGGACGTCACTGCCGGTGGCGACGAGCATCTTGCGGAAGGTCTCGGGTTCGGCCGCGGCGCCGTAGTCGACCTTCTCCAGTTTCGTGACGCCGTCGACGAGATAGCGGACCTCCGAACCGAACTCCTCGCCGACCTGATCGAGGGTCACGTCCGTGTCCTCGACGGTGTCGTGGAGCAGAGAGGCCGTCAAAGTCGTGGTCTCCGCGCCGAGTTCGGCGAGGATCAGCGTCACCGCGAGCGGATGCGTGATGTACGGCTCCCCGCTCTTGCGCATCTGGCCGCGGTGCGAGGACTCGGCCAGCACGTAGGCGCGGCGCAGGGGTTCGAGGTCCGCGCTGGGGTAGTGGGCGCGGTGAGCGTCGACGACATGGCTGATGGCGCTGGGCAGCCGGTCACGGGTGGCGGGGCCGAGCAGGGCGGCACGGCCGAGGCGGCGCAGGTCGATCCGCGCCCGCCAGCGCGCCGCCGGGCCTGTTACCGGACCTGGGGTCGCGGGGTTCGTGGCCTCCGCACTCATGGGCACCTCCGGCTGCGTGGACCGGCGGACGGGGTGCCCCATGGCGGACACGGCTCAGGGGATGGCAACGGTCCCCCGTCCGGGCCGGTGCTTGATGCTACCGAGCCCATCACGTGCGGCTGACCGCCTCTCGCCGAGCGTGAAACGGATCACCCATTCGAGCGAAGGTCTGTAGGTTTACGGTTTCGCGCCAAGCGACAGGGGGCCACCCGTGATTTCGAACGTGCGGCCGCCGCCCCGAAGCAACTCCCGTGCACCACCAGGCACACAGGCCTCCGATTCCAGGCCGCCACCCTGTTCAGCGAACGAATGTTTCCAGCCACTCGGAGTCGATCTCACCCTCGGCGACGATCACTGCGGGGCCGGTCATCTCGATCTCGCCGTCGGGCTGTTCGGTGATGACCAGGGTCCCGCCGGGCACCTCGACGGTGTATGTCGCCGGGCTCCCGGTGACGGCAGGGTCGACGCCGTCACGGCGGGCGGCGGCCACGGCGACGGCGCACGCGCCCGTGCCGCACGAGCGGGTCTCGCCGGCGCCGCGCTCGTGCACGCGAAGGGCGACGTGCCGGGGGCCGCGGTCGACCACGAACTCCACGTTCACGCCGTCCGGGTATGCGGAGGCCGGGCTGAACGGCGGCGGGGAGTACAGGTTGCCTGCGTGTGCGAGGTCGTCGACGAACGCGACCGCGTGCGGGTTGCCCATGTTCACGTTCCGCGCGGGCCAGCTGCGCTCGCCGACGGTCACCGTGACGTCCCCTTCGGGGAGGCGCGCCTTGCCCATGCCGACGGTGATGTCACCCGCGGCGGAGCCGCCGTTGGATGCGGTCTTCGCGATGTGCACGCTCTTCACGCCCCCGCGTGTGGCCACCGCGAGGTCGCCCTCGCCGACGTACCCGGCGCGCTGGAGGTAGTGCGCGAACACCCGCACGCCGTTGCCGCACATCTCCGCGATCGAGCCGTCGCCGTTGCGGTAGTCCATGAACCACTCGGCCTCGGCCGCCATGTGCTGCGCCTCTGGGTGCGCGGCGGACCGCACCACGTGCAGCAGGCCGTCACCGCCGATGCCCGCGCGACGGTCGCACAGGGCGGCGACGGCGGTCGGGGGCAGGTCGATGGAGTTCTCGGGGTCCGGCACGATCACGAAGTCGTTCTCGGTGCCGTGGCCCTTGAGGAAGGCGATCCGCGTGCTCATTCCTCGATCGTACGGCGCGCTCCGCTGGGGGAGCTGAGGGAGGGTGCGGGGCAGTGGGTACGCGCGGGTCCGTCGTGGTTGATCGCGCAGTTCCCCGCGCCCCTTATGGGGCGCTTCAACGGAGCCTTGCCACGCGCCACACGGCGAGCACCACGACCGCCGCGACCACCACGACGTATGCCAGCACGACCCGCCAGTCCGGTCTGCGGCCGGAGCCGCGCTGCGGCAGGCCCGGGCCGGTGTAGCCGACCCGACGGGCGGCCATCATGCCCCAGCCGGCTGCGCAGGAGCAGATCAGCAGTCCCAGCATGGCGATCACGGCCCCGCTGTCGCCGAAGTCGAAGGCGAGCGGGAAGGCGAACATCAGGGAGCCGACCGCGGCGAGGGCGACGATGGGGGCGAGCTGCCAGATGCGCAGACGGCGCTGCGGACGCAGCTCGACCTCGACCTCGGGGCCACCGGCGAACATCTCGTCCGGCTCGGGGCCGTCGGCGGTCACTCCGCCCTGCGTCTCGTCGGGCCCGTCGGGGCTCAGACCGATCTCGTCCTGCTCCGGTTCACCGCTGACGACGGTGAGGGGCTCGGTGCCTTGTGCGGTGTCGCGAGGGCCGGCCTCCATCGCCACGCGCCCTCCCAACTAGGACTCCACTTGGTCGATCGAAGCTCGATGATGGCACGGCGCCGGATGCCGGAACGGCGGCCGGAGCGTCCCGATGCCATGACGTGATCAGGCTGTGACCGGTCGTTCGACCAACGCGAGCGCGCGGTGCGGAAGTTCTGTGAGATCCGCCGCAGCCCCGCTCAGCCAGTGCACGCGGGGGTCGCGCCGGAACCAGGAATCCTGACGGCGCGCGAAGCGCTTGGTGGCGCGCACGGTCTCGGCCCGCGCCTCGTCCTCGGTGCACTTCCCGGCCAGCGCCGCGAGCACCTGCTGGTACCCGAGCGCGCGGGCTGCCGTACGACCCTCGCGCAGGCCCTGCGCCTCCAGCGCACGCACCTCGTCCACGAGCCCGGCGTCCCACATCCGGTCGACCCGGCGGGCGATGCGCTCGTCGAGTTCGGGGCGGGCCACGTCGACGCCGATCTGGACGGTGTCGTAGACCGAGTCATGGCCGGGCAGGTTGGCGGTGAAGGGCTGACCGGTGATCTCGATCACTTCGAGGGCCCGGACGATACGGCGGCCGTTGCTGGGCAGGATCGCCTGCGCCGCCTCGGGGTCGGCTGCGGCAAGTCTGGCGTGCAGCGCGCCCGAGCCGCGCAGCGCGAGCTCCTCCTCGAGCCGGGCCCTGACCTCCGGGTCGGTGCCGGGGAACTCCAGGTTGTCGACGGCGCCGCGGACATACAGACCGGAGCCTCCGACCAGGATCGGCCAGCGGCCTTCGGCGAGCAGGCCGTCGATCTTGGCGCGGGCGAGCCTCTGGTACTCGGCGACCGACGCCGTGACCGTCACGTCCCAGATGTCGAGGAGATGGTGCGGAATGCCGCCGCGTTCCTCGGGCGTCAGTTTGGCGGTGCCGATGTCCATCCCCCGGTAGAGCTGCATGGAGTCGGCGTTGACGACCTCGCCTCCGAGTTGCCGGGCAAGGAAAACGCCCAGATCGGACTTTCCGGCCGCGGTCGGTCCGACGACGGCGATGACTCGGGGGGCGGGGGGTGCGGTGGTCACGCCACCAGTCTCGCAAACCCCGGGAGCACTCCTCGAACGAGTTACGTGACGGCACGGGTGCCGGGTCGTTGCCCGTTGCGAGGCTCTCGCCGCCGGTTTCGGGGGGCGGCGACCCGGGCGGCGCAAACGGGCGCACCGGACGACGCGGGATTTCGCCCGCACGAGTAACGTATGGAGTGGATATGGGCGTTTTCGCACGACTTCTGCGGAGGTCGAAGGCTACCGAGGAGGCGTCAACCGCCGAGGCTCAGGCCGACACACCGACGGCCGAGCCGGCGACGGAGGAGGCAGCAGAGGCGAAGGGGTCGGTCGAGGCCGAGGAGCCGACCGAGGGCGAGCCGAAGGCGTCGGAGGCCGCCGAGTCCGCCTCCGGTGAGGGCGTCGAGATCCCCAAGCAGCAGTCCGCCGAGGAAGCGGCCGACAGGGACGCCGACGAGGACGCCCGCACGTAACCGCCCCTGGCCCGAGTGAGCCGGAGGGGCGTGCCGAGCCCGGGAACGACGAAAGGTGGACCATGGGTCTCCTGAACAACCTCAAGGCCAAGCTCAACCCGGCCAAGGACAAGGTCTCCGGCCTCGCCCAACAGCACGGGGGCAAGATCACGCACGGTCTCGACAGGGCTGCGAAGGTCGTCGACGAGAAGACCAAGGGCAAGTACAGCGACAAGATCCACACCGGGACCGGCAAGGCCAAGGGCGCCATGGACCGACTCGCGCACAAGGACGGCACGGGGGCGGGCGGTGCCACGACCGCGCCGCCGAAGTCCACGCCGCCTGCTCCCTGAACGGCACGGCACACCGACGGACGGCCGCGGGGCCCGAGGGCTCCCGGCCGTCCGCCGTTCATCCCCGCGCCTCTACGACCAGGTCGCGACCATGTAGCCCACTCCGTACGGCGCGTCCTCGTAAAGCAACGCGCCTGCGAGGTCCGTGCCCTCGGCCGCGCCGGCAAGGACCTGCCAAGGAGCTCGGCCCGATGCCTTGAGCTCGGACGCCAGGTCGGTGTCCAGCGCCTTGAGGGCCGGCACGTCCGCCGCTCCCAGCGCACGCGCCACCTCCGCGTCGAAGGGCGCCGCGCGCTCGTCGAGGTAACCGGGGGCCTTGAGAGTGCGGCAGGCGCTGGCGTCACCCATCACCAGCAGCGCCACCCGCTCGGCCGTGGCGGCGATGTCCCTTCCGACTTGAATACACCGCTCGGCCACGAGAGGTTCCCCCACACCGAGTCCCTCGATCGGGGCGTCGGACCAACCGGTGCGCTGCAGCAGCCACGCGGCCACCGCCAGCGAGGGCGGAAGCGACCGCTCCGACGCCGGGGCCGGGCCTTCGGCCTCGGCGTGCTCGGCCCTGCCGAGTCGTACGTCCACATCGACGCCGAAGCCGCGGAAGGACCCCCGCGAGCCCTCCGCATACGTGCCTCGGCCGCTCGGCTCTGCGGGACCGACTACGACGAGCCGGTCGGGCCGGGCGGCCGCGAGCAGACCGACCGCGTCCGTGCACGCGGCACGCGCGACGTCCATCTCGGCTGCGGCACCCGCGGCGACCTCGGGCACGAGCAGTGGCGGGCAGGGGCAGCATGCGGCGGCGACAAGCATGATCGGCAGGGTAACCCCGCCGACTGGCGGCGGACACCGCGCCGAGCGGAGCGGTCAGTCGCAGCCGCAGCCGCTCCCCGTCGCGACCGGCAGCGGCTCGGGCACACCGATCTTCGGCAGCCCCAGCAGGACGCCCGCCGGCTTCGCCGCCTCGGCAGCGTTGCGCTTCTCCCAGGCGTCCCCCGCGCGCGTGCGGCGCACGTCGAGCACGGCTCCCTCGGCGAGGAGGTGGTGCGGGGCGGCGTACGTTATCTCGACCGTGACCACGTCGCCGGGCCGCACCTCCTGCTCGGGCTTGGTGAAGTGGACCAGGCGGTTGTCGGGGGCACGCCCGGAGAGACGGTGGGTGGCGCCGTCCTTGCGGCCCTCGCCCTCGGCGACCATCAGCTCCAGGGTGCGGCCGACCTGCTTCTTGTTCTCCTCCCAGGAGATCTCCTCCTGGAGGGCGACGAGACGCTCGTAGCGCGCCTGGACGACCTCCTTCGGGATCTGGTTCTCCATGGTGGCGGCCGGGGTGCCGGGGCGCTTGGAGTACTGGAAGGTGAAGGCCTGCGCGAACCGCGCCTCACGGACGACGTGCAGGGTCTGCTCGAAGTCCTCCTCCGTCTCACCCGGGAAGCCCACGATGATGTCGGTGGTGATCGCGGCGTGCGGGATGGCGGCCCGCACCTTCTCGATGATCCCGAGGTAGCGCTCCTGCCGGTACGAGCGGCGCATCGCCTTCAGGACCGTGTCCGAGCCGGACTGCAGCGGCATGTGCAGTTGCGGCATCACGTTCGGGGTCTCGGCCATCGCCGCGATCACGTCGTCCGTGAAGTCGCGCGGGTGCGGGGAGGTGAAGCGGACGCGCTCCAGTCCCTCGATCTTTCCGCAGGCGCGCAGCAGCTTGCTGAAGGCCTCGCGGTCGCCGATGTCGGAGCCGTACGCGTTGACGTTCTGTCCGAGCAGGGTGATCTCGGAGACGCCCTCGGCGACCAGGGCCTCGATCTCGGCGAGGATGTCGCCGGTGCGGCGGTCCTTCTCCTTGCCGCGCAGGGCCGGGACGATGCAGAAGGTGCAGGTGTTGTTGCAGCCGACGGAGATCGACACCCACGCCGCGTACGCGCTCTCGCGGCGCGTCGGCAGGGTGGAGGGGAACGCCTCCAGGGACTCGGCGATCTCGACCTGGGCCTCTTCCTGCACGCGCGCGCGTTCCAGCAGGACCGGCAGCTTGCCGATGTTGTGCGTACCGAAGACGACGTCCACCCAGGGCGCCTTCTTCACGATGGTGTCCTGGTCCTTCTGCGCGAGACAGCCGCCGACCGCGATCTGCATCCCGGGCCGCGAGGCCTTCTTCGGCGCGAGGCGGCCGAGGTTGCCGTACAGCCGGTTGTCGGCGTTCTCGCGGACGGCGCAGGTGTTGAAGACGACGACGTCGGCATCGCCGTCGGAGCCCTCGGGTGCACGCACGTACCCGGCCTCTTCGAGCAGCCCCGACAAGCGCTCGGAATCGTGGACGTTCATCTGGCACCCATAGGTGCGGACTTCGTAGGTCTTCACGCCCACTGCCTGGCTCCGGTCGATGCTGCTCATGTGACAAGGGTAGGCGGTGCCGGAAGTGTCTCCGGTCGCCCTGTGGACAACCGGGGGCTCATGCGCCCCCGGGCGCCCATCCCTGCCGGCGCAGCACCGCCGATACATCCGGGGCCTCGTAGTGGTCGCCCTTGAGGACCTTGCCGTCGGCGCGGCGGGTGACCAGGCCGTCGGGGCCCAGCTTGGTCATGTTGGAGCGGTGGATCTCGGCGATCACTTCGTCGAGGTCGATGCCGTGGACGAGGGCCGTGCCGTAGGCCACGTAGACGACGTCGGCCAGCTCGTGGGCGAGCTTGTCGAGCGGGCCCGTGACCGAGACCTCGGCGACCTCCGCGGCCTCCTCCGCGAGCAGTTCACCGCGATGGGCGGCCAGTGAGGGCGGGACCGCGGTGGGGGTGCTGCGGGCGTCGAGCCCGACGGCGAGGTGGAATTGGCGAACCAGGTCGGCGGGCGATGAGCTCATACGGCGACTGTATCGACCGCCACTGACAACGCCCCGTCGTGATCCCGTTGTGACCCTGCCCAGGGCAGCAGCCCTGGTCAGCACTGCGTTCCGGCTGGCAGGATCCCTCGCATGTCCAAGATGTTCCCCCGGATCGGCAGACGTCGGGCCCTGCAGGGCGCGGCTGCCGGTTTCGTCGTCTTCGGGTTGCTGCTGTGGTGGCTGCTGCCCCTGGGCGAGGCCCCTCCGAGCGGAACGATCACGATCAGCACGGGAACGCCGGCCGGGGTGTACCAGCAGTACGGCAAGCTGCTGCGCACCGCCCTCGACAAGGACATGCCGGACCTGAAGGTGAAGCTGCTGACCAGCGACGGTTCCCAGGAGAACGTCAGGCGGGTGGCAACCGGCAAGGCCGACTTCACCATCGCCGCGGCCGACGCGGTGGAGACCTACGAGCTCGCGCGACACAACCCCGGCGCCGACCAGCTGCGCGGTGTCGCCCGCCTGTACGACGACTACGTGCAGCTCGTCGTGCCCCGCGACTCACGCATCACGTCCGTCGCGGACCTCAAGGGCAAGCGGGTGGCCATAGGACCGCCCAGCTCGGGTGTGCGGCTGATCGCCGACCGGGTGCTCAAGGCGGCCGGCATCGACGCGGCGAAGGACATCACCCCGTCCGCAGACGGTATCGACACCGGGCCGGACCGGCTGAAGCAGGGCAAGATCGATGCGTTCTTCTGGTCGGGCGGGCTGCCCACGCAGGGGCTGCAGAAACTCGCCGGCACCTTCGCCTTCCGGTTCGTGCCGATCAAGCCCGGCCTCGTCGCCAAGCTGCACGACCGGGACCGCGCCACCCGCTACTACCGCGCCACCAACATGCCGGAATCGGCCTACCCCAGCGTCCAGGGAGGGTTCGCCGTGCCTACGCTGGCCGTGTCCAACCTGCTGATGACGCGCAAGGACATGGACCCGCGGGTCACCGAGTGGCTGACGCGCACGGTGATCAGGAGCCGGGACGGCATCGGTACGAAGGTCCACTCGGCGCAACTCGTCGACGTGCGCACCGCGATCTACACCGACCCGCTGGCCCTGCACGAGGGCGCCCGGCGCTACTACCGCTCGGTCAAGCCGTAGCGGCACCACCCATCGGTCAGACCGCAGAGCTGTTCCTCGGCACGGACACCGTCACCGTGAGCCCGTGGGGCTCGTGATGGTCGTACGAGATCGAGCCACCGCCCGCGGCGAGCAGCGTGCGCGAGATGGACAGGCCGAGCCCGGAGCCCTTGATGTTCTGGTGGCGGCCGCTGCGCCAGAAGCGGTCGCCGACGCGGGCGAGTTCCTCGTCGGTCAGGCCGGGGCCGTTGTCGGTGACCACGACGGTCGAGGTGTCGCCGTCGGCCGCGACCGTGACCTCGACGCACTCGTCCTCGGGCGTGAACTTGACCGCGTTGTCGATCACCGCGTCCAGCGCGCTGGAGAGCGTGACCAGGTCGGCCCAGGCGGTGGTCGGCGGGCAATGTCCCACCAGCCGTACGCCCTTGGCCTCGGCGGTCGGCGTCCAGGCCGCGACGCGCTCGGCGGTCAGCGCGCCGATGTCGGTGATCCGCAGGTCGGCCTCGGTGTGCTCGGCCAGGGCCAGGTCGAGCAGGTCGTCGAGGACCTCCGCGAGGCGTTTGCCCTCGGTGCGGACCGATGCGATCTCCTCATTGTCCTCCGGCAGTTCGAGAGCGAGCAGTTCGATGCGCAGCAGCAGCGCCGCAAGGGGGTTGCGCAGCTGGTGCGAGGCGTCCGCGACGAAGGCACGCTGTTGCTCCAGCACGTCCTCGACGTTGTCCGCCATCTCGTTGAACGCATGGGCCAGGCGCCGGAGTTCCGGGGGGCCGCCGGCGGCCGCAACCCGGGACTTCAGCCGACCGCTCGCGATCGCGTGGGTGGTGGCGTCCAGCACCCGTACGGGCCTGAGCACCCAGCCGGTCAGCCGGAGCGCGGCGCCGACGGCCAGCAGCATCGCGGCGATCTCGCCGACGCCGATGACCAGCCAGCCGTGCAGGATCCGCGAACGCAGCGCTCCGGTGGGCGAGTCGGTGACGACGACTGCGACGACGTCACCGTCGCGGATGACCGGTGAGGCGACGACCAGACGGTGGCGCTGCCAAGGCCACACCTGCTTGGGGTCGTGGCTGCGGCGGCTGAGCAGCGCCTCGGCGAACGCGTCGTGCACCTCGCCCTTGTCGGGGGAGAAGGTCTGCGGCGCCTGCGCCATGGGGCTGCCGGTACGGCAGAACACGCCGACCTGGATGCCGTAGACGCCGTAATAACTGTCGAGTTCACTGCTCAGAGTCTTGAGCCGCTCGTCCGTGGACGTGCGTGTGGAACTGCAGGCGTCGGTGACGAACTGGGCGAGGGACGCGAAGCGCGCCGTGTCGTCGATCCGGTCGACGACGACCTTCTGCTGCTGAGCAGCGGCAACGCTCACGGCGAGCGGGATCCCGAGCGCGAGCAGCACGGCCGCCATCAGGACGATCAGCAGCGGAAGAAGACGAGTACGCACCCGTGCACGCTACGAGGACGGGGCCACAAGGCGGTAACCGACGCCGCGTACGGTCTCGATCAGAGCCGGCATGCGCAGCTTGGCGCGCAGGGACGCGACGTGCACCTCCAGGGTGCGTCCCGTCCCCTCCCAGCTGGTGCGCCACACCTCACTGATGATCTGCTCCCGGCGGAAGACGACCCCGGGGCGCTGCGCGAGCAGGGCGAGAAGATCGAACTCCTTGCGGGTCAGTTGGACAACCGAACCGTCCACGCTGACCTGCCGGGTGGGCAGTTCGATGAGCATGGACCCGAGGCGCAGCTGGTGGTCGCCGGCCGCCCCGGGGTCCTCGTGGACGCTGCGCCGGCTGACGGCGTGGATACGGGCGAGTAGTTCCCCGGTGTCGTACGGCTTCACCACGTAGTCGTCGGCGCCGAGGTTGAGGCCGTGGATACGGGAGCGGACGTCGGAGCGCGCGGTGACCATGATCACCGGGGTGCTGGTGCGCTTGCGGATCTTGCCGCAGACCTCGTAGCCGTCCTGGTCGGGCAGGCCCAGGTCGAGCAGGACGACGCCGAAGCCGTCACCCTCCGGAACGAGCGCCTGGAGAGCTTCCTCGCCGCTACGCGCGTGCGTGACGTCGAAACCGTGCCGTGCCAGAACCGCAGAAAGAGCGGCGGCGACATGGTTGTCGTCCTCGACGAGGAGCAGTCTCATCCGGGCCTCCTTCGGTTCATAGGCCGTACGAACAGGATGGATACGAACAGGATGGGCACAAAACGCCTGGCACGCGCGCGTGTGCATCAAGGCAGTCACGCTGATGGACGACGACGACGTCAAGTGGGTTCCGTTTGCGGACCGCTTTAGTTACCCGGCCGATACGCGGCCCGCGCGCGAGTACTGCGAAGTGCTACGACACGTGTCCGATTGCTATCGGATCGTGATGCTCAGATTCCCCTCAGATGTAATGACGCTGGTGGAACGGGGTTACTACTGTCCTCCGAAACCGAGGAGGACGGAGCCCGATAGCGATGACCGAAGTATCGGTGGCCAAGGAAGACGTGGCCGCGACCGGCGAACTGGTCGTCCTGAAGAGCGTCAACAAGCACTTCGGCGCGTTGCACGTACTCCAGGACATCGACCTGACGATCGCCCGCGGCGAGGTCGTCGTGGTCATCGGGCCCTCCGGGTCCGGTAAGTCCACCCTGTGCCGCACCATCAACCGCCTGGAAACAGTCGACTCGGGCTCGATCACGATCGACGGCAAGGCGCTGCCCCAGGAGGGCAAGGAGCTGGCCCGGCTGCGCGCCGACGTCGGCATGGTCTTCCAGTCCTTCAACCTCTTCGCGCACAAGACCGTGCTCGAGAACGTGATGCTGGGCCAGATCAAGGTCCGCAAGGCCGACAAGAAGCAGGCCGAGGAGAAGGCCCGGGCCCTGCTCGACCGGGTCGGCGTGGCCACCCAGGCGGACAAGTACCCCGCACAGCTCTCCGGCGGCCAGCAGCAGCGCGTCGCCATCGCCCGAGCGCTGGCCATGGACCCCAAGGTCATGCTCTTCGACGAGCCGACGTCGGCCCTCGACCCGGAGATGATCAACGAGGTCCTGGAGGTCATGCAGCAGCTCGCCCGCGACGGCATGACCATGATCGTCGTCACCCATGAGATGGGCTTCGCACGATCGGCTGCAAACCGTGTGGTCTTCATGGCTGACGGCCGGATCGTCGAGGAGGCTGCGCCCGACCAGTTCTTCAGCAATCCGCGCAGCGACCGCGCCAAGGACTTCCTGTCGAAGATCCTCCACCACTGACGGTTCGCCCTGCTCAGCCACCGCCGGCTCTCATCGCTCCGCCGGCGCTCATCTCTTCATCAGCCAAAGGATGTTCATCATGAAGCTCCGCAAGGTCACCGCCGCTTCGGCCGCTGTGCTCGCTCTCGCTGTGGCGGCTACGGCTTGTGGGTCGAGCAACAACGACAAGGACAGCGGCTCCTCCTCCGGCGGCGGCAAGAAGATCACCATCGGTATCAAGTTCGACCAGCCGGGCATCGGCCAGAAGACGCCGCAGGGCTACGCCGGCTTTGATGTCGACGTTGCCACTTACGTCGCCAAGAAGCTCGGCTACAGCGCGGACCAGATCGAGTGGAAGGAGTCGAAGAGCGCCGACCGCGAGACCATGCTGAAGCGCGGTGACGTCGACTTCATCGCCGCCTCGTACTCGATCACCCCGGAGCGCGAGAAGTCGGTCGACTTCGCCGGCCCATACCTGCTGGCCCACCAGGACGTCCTGGTCCGCGCCGATGACAACTCCATCAAGTCTCCGGCCGACCTCAACAAGAAGAACCTGTGCTCGGTGACCGGCTCGACCTCGGCGCAGAACGTCCACGACAAGCTGGCTCCCAAGGCCCAGCTGCAGAAGTACCCGACCTACTCGGCATGTCTGACCGGTCTGCAGAGCGGCGCCATCGACGCGCTCACCACGGATGACTCGATCCTCGCCGGCTACGCCTCCCAGGCCCAGTACAAGGGCAAGTTCAAGCTGGGCGGCTTCAAGATGACCAACGAGAACTACGGCATCGGCGTCAAGAAGGGCAGCGCCCTCAAGGCGAAGATCAACAAGGCGCTCGAGGACATGGTCTCCGACGGCTCCTGGGAGTCGGCCGTGAAGAAGAACTTCGGCCCGGCGAACTACAAGAACGAGCCCGCGCCGAAGATCGGCGACGTCAAGAGCTGAAGCAACGCCTGACAGGTGCGCCGTCCTCCGCGGCGGCGCACCGGGGCATCCCTACACGCGGGAGCGCGGGAGATCGTGTTCGACTTTCTTGAAGGTTACGACGTGCTGGGGGCCTTCTGGACGACGGTGCAGCTGACGCTGCTCGCCGCCGTCGGCTCCCTGGTCTGGGGCACTCTGCTGGCGGCCATGCGCGTCGGCCCGGTGCCTCTGATGCGCGGTTTCGCCACCGTCTATGTGAATACCGTGCGGAACATTCCGTTGACCGTGATCATTCTGTTCACGTCGCTGGGCCTGGCCAACACCCTGGGCGTCACCCTCGGCGCGAAGGGGGTCATCGACACGCTCAACTTCCGGCTCGCCGTTCTCGGTCTGGTCGCCTACACGTCGGCGTTCGTATGCGAGGCGATCCGGTCCGGCATCAACACGGTGCCGGTCGGGCAGGCGGAGGCGGCCCGCGCGATCGGTCTCAGCTTCTCCCAGGTGCTCCGGCTCGTCGTGCTGCCGCAGGCGTTCCGTTCCTCCATCGGCCCCCTGGCGAACGTGCTTATCGCACTCACGAAGAACACCACGGTGGCCGCCGCGATCGGTGTCGCTGAGGCGGCGGCCCTGATGAAGGACATGGTCGAGAAGGAGGCCCAACTCATTCCGATCGCTGCGATCTTCGCCCTGGGCTTTGTGATCCTGACGCTGCCGACCGGCCTGATCCTCGGCTGGGTGGGCAAGAAGGTGGCGGTGAAGCGATGAGTTCCGTGCTCTACGACGCGCAAGGACCGCGCGCCAAGCGGCGCAACGTCCTCTTCACCGGTGTCTTCGTGATCGCCGTCGCGGCAGTGGTGTGGTGGGTGTACACCAGCCTCGACGACAAGAACCAGCTCGAGTGGGCGCTGTGGAAGCCCTTCCTCTCCGGCACGGAAGCCTGGTCCACTTACATCTGGCCGGGCCTGCAGAACACGTTGAAGGCCGCCGCGCTGGCCATGGTCATCGCGCTGCCACTCGGGGCGTTCCTGGGCATCGCCCGGCTCTCCGACCACGTCTGGGTCCGCGTACCGGCCTCGATCGTGGTGGAGTTCTTCCGGGCCATCCCCGTACTGGTCCTGATGATCTTCGGGCAGGCCCTGTACGCCAACTACACCAACGTCAGCTCGGACGACCGCCCGCTGTACGCGGTCGTCACGGGTCTCGTGCTGTACAACGCCGCAGTCCTCGCGGAAATCGTCCGGGCCGGCATCCTGGCCCTGCCCAAGGGCCAGTCCGAGGCGGCCGTGGCGATCGGCATGCGCAAGGGCCAGGTCATGCGGCTCATCCTGTTGCCGCAGTCGGTCACCGCGATGCTCCCGGCCATCGTCAGCCAGCTCGTCGTGATCGTGAAGGACACCGCCCTGGGCGGCGCGGTCCTCACCTTCCCGGAACTGCTTGCGTCGACGAACACGATGATCGGCTACTACGGCAACACCATCGCTAGCTTCACGGTCATCGCCGTGATCTACATCGTGCTGAACTTCTCGCTCACGAGCTTCGCAGGCTGGCTGGAGGCCAGGCTTAGGCGCAGCAAGAAGAGCACAGGCGCGGTCCTCGGTGAGGACGCGGTGGAGGTCAACCCGGCCGCGGTGGGCGGCGGCTTCGGGACCGGCGGTGAAGGTGGCGGCCTCCCCGGCAGCAAGACCTATCTCTGACGATCAGTCAAACAGCATGGACGGGACGGAGGCAGTGGCCTGATCGCCACTGCCTCCGTCGCTTGACGCAAACCCCGCCAATGGGTTGCATACGTTCTGTGATCGTGCACCCTGCTCCAACTTCCTGTTCACACACGTCCGTCAGGACGCCGCCACGAGCAGGGGGCGCCGCGCCGTGGACCCGGTGATCATCGTCGGCGCGGGGCCCGTCGGGCTCACGCTCGCCCTGGCGTTGGCCCGTCAGGAAGTGCCCTGCGTCGTGCTGGACGAGGGCCCCGGCAAGGACGAACCGCGCCCCGCCCGGACCGCCGTCCTGCGCGAGGACACCGCCGCCCTCATGGAGCGGCTGTCCGGCCAGCCGCTCACGCGGGAGGGAGCCCGCTGGGCCGGATGGCGGTCGATGCGGCGCAAGCAGGTGATGCGCGAGGTCACTTTCGGCGGTGACGAACCCGCCCCGCTGCACATCGCCCAGCACGTCCTGACCGGCGCCCTGCGCGCCGCCCTGGCCACCGAGCCCCTCGTCGAGGTCGCCGTGGACAGCCGCCTCGACACGGTTGAGCAGGAGGCCTCGGGGGTCACCGCCCACACCCGTGGCCCCAAGGGCACCTGGTGGCGCGGCAGTTATCTGGTCGGCTGCGACGGTCCGCGTTCCACCGTGCGCAAACTCCAGGACATCCGCTTCCCTGGCCGTACCGCGGTGGAGCGACACGCCGTGGCCGCGCTGCGCACGGAACTCCCGTGGGCGGACGAAGCGTTGCTCCATCGGATGCCGCCGTGGCGGACGTCCGGGCCCTCGGCCGGGGAGGTGACCGCCCGCCCTCTCCCGGACGGCGTGTGGCGCCTGGACTGGCTGCTGCCGCCGGGCAAGGACCTGGTCACGCCCGAGCTGCTGCTGGCCCGCATCCGGGAAACCCTGGCCGGCTGGACCGGGGGCTCGACACCGCCGTACGAGCTCCTCGACACCGGAGTCCACACGGTCCACCACCGGCTGGCCCGCCGCTGGCGGGTCCGCCGGGTCTTCCTCGCCGGCGACGCGGCGCACCTGCTCGGCGCGCTGGGCGCGCAGGGCCTCGACGAGGGGCTCAGGGACGCCGACAACCTGGCCTGGAAGCTGGCGCTGGCCTGGCACCACGGGCCGCACGAGGCGCTGCTCGACAGCTACCAGGCGGAACGACGCGGGGTCGTCGCAGGCCGGCTGCGCGCGGCCGACCAGGCTCTGCCACTGCTGCGCGGCGGCGGAGGGCTGCGCGCATACGTGCCCGGCTCGGCCCGCGGCCACGACGCGCTGCTCACGGACGGTCATCTGGGGCGCGGAACACTCGGTGCGCCGGGGGCGTACGCCACCTCCCCGCTCGCCCCCCGGCACCTG
Organism: Streptomyces sp. NPDC001157; assembly: GCF_053598255.1. Classification (NCBI taxonomy): domain Bacteria; kingdom Bacillati; phylum Actinomycetota; class Actinomycetes; order Kitasatosporales; family Streptomycetaceae; genus Streptomyces; species Streptomyces sp. NPDC001157. The sequence continues at coordinate 34,948 of NZ_JBSFJW010000037.1, read as the reverse complement.
GAAGCCGAGGTTCCCGTCGACACGGCGCCCGGGGAACAGGTCACCGACGTGCGGGTCACCGCGGAGGACGGCACCTTCGTGCAGCTGCGGGACCGGCTCGGGCGCGGAGCCCTGCTGGTGGTGCTGATCGCGCCGGGCACGGCAGTGTGGGACCGCAAGCACTGGATGACCGCCGGGATCATGCCCCGGCTGGCGGCCGCGGTGGCCGCGCTGCCGCACCCCGCCGAGTTGCTGGTCGCCGAGAGCTATCCCGGTGCGGCCGCTCACACCGTGCTGCTGGTACGCCCGGACGGGCACCTGGTCACGGCGCTGGGCGGAGTGCGTCCTGCCGAGCTGTACTCGGCGGCGGAGGCGACGCTGGGAGGGCCGGTGAAGGCAGAGGCCACGGCCGGCTCACCCTCGAAGTGACCCTACTCACCGTCACGGTGTGGTCCACATAGTGACGGTGAGTTGACCGCTCTACACCCGCAATGGTGTACTCCGGATCGTGACCGACACCTTTGTGCGCCTGTGGCGGAGGGTCCATATGGACCTCGTCCGCTACGCGGGCTGCGTGTGTCGTCCGTCCTGCTGAATTCGCATCCCCTCTTCCGCGCGCGCCTTCCAGTGCCGCCGCGCGCCCCCACGCGACTTCTTCTTCAGGACGGTGCCACGTGTCTGTCTCCCCTTCTGCCCCTGCTTCTCCGGCCGCAGCCACCCAGACTCCGACGCAGGCGGACCTCCTCGACTTCGTACGGCGTACGGCCGCCGACGCGGAGCTGATCGCCTCCCTCCCCCTCGATCCCGAGGGCCGCACCTGGGTGCGCCTGGAGGGGCCCGGCGGCAGCGAGGCCTGGCTGATCGGCTGGCCGCCCGGCACGGGCACCGGCTGGCACGACCATGCCGAGTCCGTCGGCGCCTTCGTGACGGCGGTCGGCGAGCTCAAGGAGAACTCGCTGGCCGCCCGGCTGCCCGCCGACGGCTGGAAGACCCTGGAACTCACCGACGGCGTGGACCGGGAGCGGCAGCTGCCGACCGGCAAGGGGCGTGCTTTCGGTCGCCATCACGTCCACGAGGTGCTCAACGAGTCCACAGACCAGCACGCGGTCTCCGTGCATGCCTACTACCCGCCCCTGCCGCAGATCCGCCGCTACAGCCGCGTGGGCCAGGTTCTCCGCCTGGAGCAGGTCGAGCGCCCGGAGGACTGGCAGTGAGCGGCGAGGGTCCGGCCCGCGGGCAAGCGGGGGGCGCGAGCGAACAGCCCGTCGGCATCGACGAGTTGCTGGAGCGAGTGCGCCAGGGCTATGAGCGGATCGAGCCGAAGGAGGCCTACGACGCCGCTCGCGCCGGCGAGGCGCTCCTGGTCGACATCCGTTACGCCGCCCTGCGCGATCGGGACGGCCTGATCCCGGGCGCCCTCGTCGTCGAGCGCAACGAACTGGAGTGGCGCCTCGACCCGCAGGGCAGCCACCGCGTGCCGGAGGCCACGAGTCATGACGTGCGGGTCGTGGTGATCTGCAACGAGGGCTACGCGTCGAGCCTCGCGGCGGCATCGCTGCACGGTTTGGGGCTGGGACGGGCCACCGATCTGGTCGGCGGGTTTCAAGCATGGAAGGCGGCGGGGCTGCCGGTGACGTCATAGGCGGGCGGGGATAGGGGATCGGTCGGAGGTCGGCGATCGGTCGTCGCCGACGTCGGTACGCAGTAGCCGCTCGACAGGGCCTCGACGCGAGCGACGACAGCACCGGCGAGGAGGGACCGCGCCGCCGGGTTCGATGGTCACGCCGTACTGGGCGGGCACGCATCCCGGCGGCCACGCCTCGATGGCTCCTGCCCCGTCAGAACCCCTCGTCTCCGAGGAACTCCGTGTCCTCCCCCTCCTCCTCCAGCGCCTGCCGGACCACCCGCAACGCCATGCCTTCGGAGTAGCCCTTGCGGGCGAGCATGCCCGCAAGGCGGCGCAGCCGCTTGTCGCGGTCGAGGCCACGCGTGGAGCGCAGCTTGCGGGCGACGAGTTCGCGCGCGGTCGCCTCCTCCTGCTCGGAGTCGAGCTGCGAGACCGCCTCGTCGATCAGCGTGGAGTCGACGCCCTTGGTCCGCAGCTCCTGAGCCAGCGCCCGCCGGGCGAGCCCCCGGCCATGGTGCCGGGACTCCACCCAGGCGTCCGCGAACGCGCTGTCGTTGATCAGCCCGACTTCCTCGAACCGCGACAGCACCTCCTCCGCGGCCTCGTCCGGAATCTCCCGCTTGCGCAGTGCGTCCGCGAGCTGCTTGCGCGTGCGCGGGGTGCCGGTGAGCAGGCGCAGGCAGATGGCCCGTGCCCGCTCGACCGGGTCCCCTGAGGACTCCTCCTGCTCGGCCCTCGACGAGGAGGAGGAGCCCCCGTCCTCGCCGGTCGGCTCCCCGGGGCGTCGCTGCCGACGACCTCTGGTGCCGCCTGCACCACGGGCCCGGCCGCCACGGCGCGAACCAGCACCGGACGAGCCGAAACCGTCCGGTCCCCCGTCGTCCGGCCACTCGCTGCCGCCCGGCTCGTCGCCGTACCACCCCCCGATGCCGTACGCCGTCGTGCCGCGCGACCTCGCGCGGTCGTGTCCTCCCTGCGCGCCGTGCCCCGCATCGGCGCCGTACGCATCGCCGTCCGGTCCGGCAAGAGCCGCGTCGCCTCTCCCGTCCCGCCCTCGCGGAGGGTCCGGGTAGGCGTACTCGGCCCAGTCCGTTCGCCGTGTCATACGTCAGCTCTTGGCAGCCGGAGCCTTGGTCTTGGCTGTCTTGGCCGCAGGAGCGGGCACCGTCTTCGCGGTGTCGTCCGCGGTGGCGGAGACGGCGGCGTCCGCGCCCGGCTCAGCGGTGGGCTCCTCCGGTCGCACGCCGACGCCCAGCTTCTCCTTGATCTTCTTCTCGATCTCGTTGGCCAGGTCGGGGTTGTCCTTCAGGAAGTTGCGAGCGTTCTCCTTGCCCTGGCCGAGCTGGTCGCCCTCATACGTGTACCAGGCGCCGGCCTTGCGGACGAAGCCGTGCTCCACGCCCATGTCGATCAGGCCGCCCTCGCGGCTGATGCCCTGGCCGTAGAGGATGTCGAACTCGGCCTGCTTGAAGGGCGGGGCGACCTTGTTCTTGACGACCTTGCAGCGGGTGCGGTTGCCGACCGCCTCCGTGCCGTCCTTCAGGGTCTCGATGCGGCGGATGTCGATGCGCACCGAGGCGTAGAACTTCAGCGCCCGGCCACCGGTCGTGGTCTCCGGGGAGCCGAACATCACGCCGATCTTCTCGCGGAGCTGGTTGATGAAGATCGCGGTGGTCTTGGACTGGTTGAGCGCGCTGGTGATCTTCCGCAGGGCCTGGCTCATCAGACGGGCCTGGAGACCGACGTGGCTGTCGCCCATCTCGCCCTCGATCTCCGCGCGCGGGACGAGCGCGGCGACGGAGTCGATGACGATGAGGTCGAGGGCGCCGGAGCGGACCAGCATGTCCACGATCTCCAGGGCCTGCTCGCCGTTGTCCGGCTGGGAGAGGATCAGGTTGTCGATGTCGACGCCGAGCTTCTTCGCGTACTCGGGGTCGAGGGCGTGCTCCGCGTCCACGAAGGCGACCTGGCCGCCTGCCTTCTGCGCGTTCGCCACCGCGTGCAGCGTCAGGGTCGTCTTACCGGAGGACTCCGGGCCGTACACCTCCACGACGCGGCCACGCGGCAGGCCGCCGACGCCGAGGGCGACGTCGAGTGCGGTCGACCCGGTGGGGATGACCTCGATGGGCTCGTTCGGCCGCTCGCCGAGGCGCATCACGGCGCCCTTGCCGAATTGCCGTTCAATCTGTGCGAGCGCGGCGTCGAGCGCCTTCTCGCGGTCGGTTCCTGCCATGGGTTCCACCCGGTTTGCTTGAGTCGATCGCTTCACGTCAAAGACGCTAACGCCTGCCACTGACAATGCGCCCCGACGCCCGTCCGGCCTGTGGATAACTCGGGTGCATCTCCGTCAAAACCATGCCGAATTACCCGTCGAGAGCTTCGCCGGAGCCTCCATGAGAATGGATGTTCGATTTTCGTGTCAAGCGCACCATGCGACACCTCCGAGACTACGTCCGCGGTCCGACAACAGGCCGGACTCCGCGCCATGCGGCCGCCGTTCGTGCCTGCGTCCCGTCCGGCTACTCCTCGCGGCGTACGGCGGGTGTCTTCGGCCGGACGACGACCGGAGAGGGCGGTCTCGCGAGGCTGAGGGCATGGCGACCAAGAAGCCCATCCGAGAGGGCGGCAGGGCAGCACGCGGCAACCACGCCCTGGACTGGAGTGCGGGCCCGATGACAGCTTCCACGCCGCCGACGCGGCCGTCGGCCCCAATGGCCTGGTGGTCGGGAGCGCGCCCGGCGGAGCGCCTCTGCCACGCCGTCGGTCTTCTCCTGATCCTCTCCGGCCTCGTGCACCTGGTGGTGTTCGCCGTCGACGGCGGCCCCTGGGACGGGCCCGTCTCCTGGCGCAAGCCCGTCACGTTCGGACTGTCCTTCGGGGCGACGCTGATCGCGGTCACCTGGGTGACGTCGTATCTGCGCATCGGTTCGCGACTGCGCGCTCTGCTGCTCATGGTGTTCGCCGCCGACTGCGTCGTGGAGGTCGGCGGTATCACCCTTCAGGCCTGGCGCCGGGTGCCCTCTCATCTCGACATGGAGACACCTTTCGACACCGCGGTGTCCATGACGCTCGCGGTGGGCGGTGGCGTCCTCGTGGTGCTGCTCACCGTGTTCGCTCTCGCGTCGTTCCGGCACCGGCCCTCAGGACCCGCGGGGATGGCGCTCGCGGTGCGTTCCGGCTTCGCGATCCTGCTCGTCGCGCTCGCTTCGGGCGCCGCGATGATCGCGCGCGGTGTGGTGCTCACCCGGACCGGGCACCAGGAGGCGGCCTACCACTCGACGGCCCCGCTCAAGCCACTGCACGGAGTCAGCCTGCACGCGGTCCTCGTCCTGCCGGTGCTGGCCCTACTGCTGTCCGGCACGTCCTGGAGCGAGCCGGTCCGGAGGCGGATCGTGGCCGCGGCGACGGGTTGCTACGTGGCTGCCGTGATCGGCGCCGGGGTGTGGGCCGTCCTCACCTACTGAACCGGTTGCGCCCGCTCATCGGATCGCACCTCAGGCGGAGGAACCCTCTCCGGCTTCCACCGCTTCGTCCTGTGCCGCCCCGGGCCGCCGCATCCACAACTGCCTCGCGCGCGTGAGCAGACCCGGCCCCGATCCCCCTCTCCGGTGCCCGTGGACACGAGGGTCGTCCGTGACGGCGTACCGCTTCACGTACGCCCCCAGGAACGCCTGCAGTGTGGCAACCGCCGGGATGGCGATCAGCGCGCCGACGGCACCGAGGAGCGCGGTGCCGGCGATGACCGAACCGAAGGCGACGGCGGGGTGGATGTCGACGGTCTTCGCGGTCAGCTTGGGCTGCAGCATGTAGTTCTCGAACTGCTGGTAGACCACGACGAAGATCAGCACCCACAGCGCATACCAGGGCCCCACGGTGAAGGCGATCAGCATGGGCAGGGCACCCGCGAGGTAGGTGCCGATGGTCGGGATGAACTGGGAGACCAGACCCACCCAGACGCCGAGCACGGGCGCGTAGGGCACACCCAGGAACTGCAGCAGGATGTAGTGCGCTATGCCGGAGATGAGCGCCATCAGGCCGCGCGAGTAGATGTAACCGCCGGTCTTGTTGACGGCGATCTCCCACGCGCGCAGCACCTCGGCCTGACGCGCGGGCGGCAGGACGGAGCAGATCGCGCGGCGCAGCCGCGGGCCGTCCGCGGCGAAGTAGAACGAGAACAGCGTGATCGTCAGCAGCTGGAAGAGACCCCCGATGACCTGGGCGGACACGTCCAGCACACCGGTTGCGCTGTTCTGCACGTAGTTGCGCAGCCAGTTGGAGCGGAGCAGGCCCTCCTGGACGTCAACGCGTCTGAGCTCGGTGTGGAAGTGCGTGTTGATCCAGTTGATGACGGAGTCGAGGTAGTTCGGGAACTCCTCGACGATCTTGATGATCTGGCCCGCCAGCATGGAGCCGAGCAGGGTGACGAAGCCCGCCGCCATGATCATTACGGCGAGGAAGACGAAGCCTGTGGCCAGCCCCCTGCGTATGCCGCGCGAGGCCATCCAGCTCACCGCGGGCTCGATGGCCAGAGCCAGGAAGAACGCGATGAGAATGTTGATCAGCAGGCCGGTGAGCTGATGGAACGCCCAAGTGCCCAGCTGGAAAGCCGCATAGAGGGCGAGGACGAGCACCACGGCACGCGGCAGCCAGCGCGGCATACGGACGCCCGGCCCGGCGGCGTCGGCCGGAGGCCGATCGGGCGGCGTCGTGCCGAACGGGGATGCGTGCTGGGCCGTCTGCCCGGCCTCGTCAGTGGGTGCCACGGATCAAGTCTCGCCCACTGGTCTGACAATCAACTACCGCCCTGCGATCTTCGTGACCGATCAGTGCTTCTCCCGCGGAACGTCCATGACCGTGCAGACCACGCGCCACACGTCCTTGGCATCCCAGCCGGCGTCCAGCGCCCCGTGCACCGTGCGACCGCCGAGCTCCGCCATCACATGATCGCGTGCGAAGGTGTCGGCGTATCCCGGACCGAAGTGATCCGCCATCCGCTGCCAGAAGACCGTCAACCGCATGCATCCAGTATCCCGCCCCTGGGGGTGGGCCTGAGCCGGGACCCCTTGCCGAGACCGCTTTCCGCCCTACGGTCTGACGCATGCCCGAAACAGGAGCTTCCCCACTGCCTGCCGCACCCCCGGCACGCTCCCCGCTCTTCCGCGCCGAGCACTTCGTGTGGCTCACCGCGCGCGTGCTGGAACAGCGCCTCTTCGCACACCACTTCCTGAACGGGGGCGCCGACCCGGTGGAGACCGCGCTGGACGCGTACCGCAACGAGGACGGCGGGTACGGCCACGCGCTGGAGCCCGATCTGCGCGGCCCGGTCAGCCAGCCGCTGCACACTGTGCGCGCCCTGCGTGTTCTGGACGCCATCGGGCGCTGTGGCGGACAGCGGGTGGAGCGCGTGTGCCGCTATCTGACCGCCGTGTCCACGACGGACGGCGCCCTGCCCGCGATCCATCCCAGCCAGCGCGGCTATCCGGCGGCCCCCTTCATGCCGATCGTGGACGACCCGCCCAGCGAACTCCTCACCACGGGGCCGGTGGTGGGGCTCTTGCATCGCAACGAGGTGTGGCATGCCTGGCTGTTCAGGGCCACGGACTTCTGCTGGCACGCGGTCGAGTCGCTGGAGAAGTCCCACCCCTACGAGATCGAGGCCGCCGTGGCCTTCCTGGACTCCGCCCCCGACCGTCCGCGCGCGGAGGCGGCTGCCGACCGCCTCGGCCGCCTGGTGCGCGAACACCGGCTCGCGGCTCTGGAGCCCGACCGCCTTGACGCGTACCCGGTCGCCCTCGGCTACGCGCCCGGTGAACACCACTTCCCGTACGACTACGCGAAGACGCCGAGCTCGCTGGCGCGCGCATGGTTCACGGATGCCGAGATGACACGCTCCCTCGACTTCCTTGCGGACGCGCAGCACGAGGACGGCGGCTGGCCTGTCCGCCGACGCCGGTGGGCACCGGGCACCGCCCTCGAGGCCCGCCCCATGGCGACGATCGAGGCGCTTCACACCCTCAGGGCGCACGGGCGTCCCATCGGCTGACCCGGGCGCCGTCACCCGCCCAGGGCACGCACCCCGGCGGTCGCCACGACGGCCGCCGCCACGACGAGCAGGAACGGGGCGCGCAGGAAAAGCGCCACGGCGGCTGCGCCGAGCCCTGCCGCCCGCGCGTCGAGCACCAGGGCGGGCCCGTCGGCGAAGGTCTGCTGGGCCGTGAGGGCGGCGAGAAGAGCCACTGGCAAGAGCGCGGCCAGACGCCTGGTGAGCGGCTTCTCGAGCACACCCCCGGGTACGAGCAGTCCTGCGAGCTTGACGGCGTAACAGCCCAAGGCGGTCGCGCCGATCGCGATCCAGGTGTTCAACGGTCTTCCCCTGGTACGTCGTTCTGGTGTGCTTCCTTGCGTGACGTGCCCCTGCGGCGACCCTCCGGACAGAGAACGGCGGGCGCTGCCAGCGCGGCCACCAGGACAGGCACGCCGGCGGGCAGCACGGGCAGCAGACCGAGCCCCAGAAGGACGGCGAGGCCGGCCACCGTGCGCTCGGTGGTGGTCTTGAGCATCGGCGCGAGCAGAGCGAGGAAAACGGCCGGTCCGGCAGCGTCGAGGCCCCATGCGTCGGTGTCCCCGATGGCGTCGGCGCCCAGTGCGCCGAGGAATGTCGTGAGGTTCCACAGCAGGTACAGACTGAGCCCGGTGACGGCGAACCCGATGCGCGTCGCCCGCCGCGTGGGCTGCGCCAGCGCGACCGCGGTGGTCTCGTCGATGACCCACTGGGCGGCGAACGGCCGCACCGCGCGCGGGAGGGCCAGCAACTGGGACAGACGGAGCCCGTAGAAGGCGTTGCGCACCCCCAGGAAGAAGGCACCCGCCGCTGCCGTGAGCGGGTTGCCTCCGGCCGCGAGGGCCCCCACCAGGGCGAACTGGGATGCACCGGTGAACACCAGGAGGCTGAGCGCGCAGGTCTGCAGCAGCGTGAGCCCGCTGCCGGCCGACGTCACCCCGAAGGCGAAGCCGGACAGTCCTACGGCGACGCCGACTCCGAGGGCGTCTCGTACGACGGCGGAGTCCGCTTTTCCTCCGTCTTCCTGACGTGTGCCTGCGAAAGCTGTCTGGTCTGCCACGCACCCGACGGTAGGAGCAGTCGCCCGCGCGCGTCTTGTACGTTCTTGCGCTCACGCCGGTACGCCCCAGGGGGCACGCCGACGATCCGGGTGAAGTGCCGGTTCAGATGCGGCTGATCGGTGAACCCGACGGCGACGGCGGTCTCCGCGGGCGTCGCACTGGCGTCCAGCAGGTGCCGCGCCCGCCGTACCCGGGCATCTGTGAGCCAGGCGTGCGGCGGCATCCCGTAGGCGTCCCGGAACGCCCGCAGCAGAGCGAACGGACTGGTGCCGAGATCGGCCGCAAGCCTCTCCAGGGTCGGAGGCTCGGCCAGCCGCTCCTCCAGCACTGCACGCGCGCGTGCCGCGATCCGGGCACCCGCCGTCCGCACCTGCCGCTGCGGCAACGACCCGCCATTGAGCCGCAGCAGCCTCGTCACAGCGCCCCTCAGCAGCGTGTCGGCGGCCAGCGCATTGCCGTCCTCCGCGGCACGCAGCACCCGATGCACAAGCCCCACGGTGTACGGATCGTCGAGCACCGGACTGACGAACCCGGGCGTCCCCCGGATGAACGTGGTCTCGGCCGCGATCTCGGCCACCACCTCCGGTGACGGATACACGGCCCCGTACCGCCACCCCTCGGGCACACCGGCCCGCCCGGTGTGCGGGGTGTCCGGATTGACCAGCGCCAGCGCCCCCGCGCCGACGTACTGATCGGCCCCCCGATGGTGAAAGACCTCGACCCCGTCGGCGATGGCAGCGATGACGAAGTTCCCGTGCGTATGTCGCACGAACTCCTTGCGGATGTACCGGGCCCGCAGCAGATCGACGCCGGGCAGCTCGGCGTACTGCCAGTGCCGAGCCAACTCCTTCCCCGAACCCGCCATACCCCCATTCTCCGCCGACCCGACAGAAAGTAGCCCGCCCGCACCCCCACCCACCCGCACCCGCCGACGCACGGGAGCGGGTCGCGGCGGTGCGGCACAGCCCGCCGCTTACGTCGTCCCACGGCCCCCTCCCGCACCAGGCCGATCTCCCGCGGGCGGCGGGCCGGCCGCGTCGACGCGACCCCGACCCACGACGACCCACATCGCGCCCGGCCCCAGTGCCGGCGCAGCGTCGCGCAGCGAACCCGCAGGCCAGAGCCATTGTCAGTGGGCGGGTGCAGGATGGACGCATGGTCAGCTCCGCACACCGAGCCCTCGACGGCTTCTCCCCCGCCACCCGCGGCTGGTTCACGGGGGCCTTCTCCGCGCCCACCGCGGCCCAGGCGGGCGCGTGGCAGGCCATCAGGGAGGGCTCGGACGTGCTGGTGGTCGCCCCCACCGGCTCCGGCAAGACCCTGGCCGCGTTCCTCGCCGCCCTGGACCAGCTGGCCTCCACACCGCCGCCCGCAGACCCCCGCAAGCGCTGCCGCGTCCTGTACGTGTCGCCGCTCAAGGCCCTCGCGGTCGACGTCGAGCGCAACCTTCGAAGCCCCCTGACCGGTATCCGCCAGGAATCCGTGCGCCGGGGCCTGCCCGAGCCCGAGGTGAAGGTGGGCATCCGCTCCGGCGACACCCCGGCCGCCGAACGCCGCGCCCTGTCCACCCGCCCCCCGGACATCCTGATCACCACCCCGGAGTCCCTGTTCCTGATGCTGACATCGGCCACGCGTGACGCGCTGACCGGCATCGAGACGGTGATCCTCGACGAGGTGCACGCGGTGGCGGGCACCAAGCGCGGCGCGCATCTCGCGCTCTCCCTGGAGCGTCTGGACGAGATCCTGCCGAAGCCGGCCCGCCGCATCGGCCTGTCGGCGACGGTCCGCCCGGTCGACGAGGTCGCGCGGTATCTCTCGCCGCGCCGCAAGGTGGAGATCGTCCAGCCGAAGTCGGGCAAGGAGTTCGACCTCTCGGTCGTGGTCCCGGTCGAGGACCTCGGCGAGCTGGGCGGTTCCCCGGTCGCCGACGGATCGGAGGGCACCGAGCGCCCGTCGATCTGGCCGCATGTCGAGGAGCGGATCACCGACCTCGTCCAGGCCCACCGCTCCACGATCGTGTTCGCCAACTCCCGCCGCCTCGCGGAGCGCCTGTGCAACAGGCTCAACGAGATCGCATACGAGCGGGCCACCGGCGAAACCCTGGAGGAGCACCACGCCCCGGCCGAGCTCATGGGCGGATCCGGAGCCGCCCAGGGCGCACCACCCGTCATCGCCCGTGCCCACCACGGCTCCGTCTCCAAGGAGCAGCGCGCCCTCGTCGAGGAGGACCTCAAGGCGGGCCGCCTGCCCGCCGTGGTCGCCACCTCAAGCCTCGAGCTGGGCATCGACATGGGCGCCGTGGACCTCGTCGTCCAAGTGGAGTCCCCGCCGTCCGTCGCCTCCGGCCTGCAGCGCGTGGGCCGCGCGGGACACCAGGTGGGCGCGGTCTCCACCGGCGTGGTCTTCCCCAAGTACCGTGGCGACCTCGTCCAGGCGGCGGTGGTCACCGAGCGCATGCGCACCGGCTCCATCGAATCCCTGAAGGTCCCCGCCAACCCCCTGGACGTGCTGGCACAGCAACTCGTGGCCATGACAGCCCTGGACACCTGGCAGGTCGACGACCTGCTCGCCACGGTCCGCCGGGCCGCGCCCTTCGCCTCGCTCCCGGAGTCGGCGTTCACAGCGGTCCTCGACATGCTCGCGGGCCGCTATCCGTCCGACGCGTTCGCCGAGCTGCGCCCGCGCGTGGTGTGGGACCGCGTCGCCGGCACGGTCACCGGCCGCCCCGGCGCTCAGCGCCTCGCCGTCACCTCCGGTGGCACCATCCCCGACCGCGGGCTGTTCGGCGTCTTCCTCGCCGGGTCCGACCCCAAGAAGGGCGGCGGCCGGGTCGGCGAGCTGGACGAGGAGATGGTCTACGAGTCACGCGTGGGGGATGTCTTCACGCTCGGCACCAGCTCCTGGCGCATCGAGGACATCACCCGCGACCGCGTCCTGGTCTCCCCCGCGCCGGGGGTACCGGGCCGGCTCCCCTTCTGGAAGGGCGACCAGCTCGGCCGCCCGCTGGAACTGGGCCGTGCGGTCGGCCAGTTCCTGCGCGAGGTCGGCTCGCTGCCCAAGGAGGACGCCCGCCTGCGCCTCCTCGCAGCGGGCCTGGACGCCTGGGCCGCGGACAACGTCCTGTCCTACCTGGACGAGCAGCGCGAGGCCTGCGGCCATGTCCCGGACGACCGCACCATCGTCGTGGAGCGCTTCCGCGACGAGCTCGGCGACTGGCGGGTCGTCGTCCACTCCCCCTTCGGCGCCCAGGTACACGCGCCGTGGGCACTCGCCCTCGGCGCCAAGCTCTCCGAGCGCTACGGCATGGACGCCCAGGTCATGCACGCCGACGACGGCATTGTGCTGCGCCTCCCGGACGCCGACCTGATGGGCCTGGACCTGCTCGACCAGGAGCCGATGAAGGCGGGCACGGAGTACGACGCCGACCAGGCACCCGTCGGCGCCGCGGACGTCGTCTTCGACAAGGGCGAGGTCGACCAGGTAGTCACCGACCAGGTGGGCAGCTCCGCTTTGTTCGCGTCCCGCTTCCGCGAGTGTGCAGCCCGGGCGCTGCTGCTGCCGCGCCGCAACCCTGGCAAGCGCACCCCGCTGTGGCAGCAGCGCCAGCGGGCCTCCCAACTTCTCCAGGTGGCCAGCGAGTTCGGCTCGTTCCCGATCGTCCTGGAAGCGGTCCGCGAGTGCCTTCAGGACGTCTTCGACGTCCCCGGGCTGGTCGAGCTGATGGGCGACCTGGAGTCACGCAAGGTACGCCTGGTCGAGGTCACCACCCCGGAACCCTCTCCCTTCGCCCGCTCCCTCCTCTTCGGGTACGTCGCCCAGTTCCTCTACGAGGGAGACTCACCGCTCGCCGAGCGCCGCGCCGCCGCGCTCTCCCTGGACTCGCGGCTGCTGGCCGAGCTGCTGGGCCAGGCGGAGCTGCGCGAGTTGCTCGACGCCGAGGTGCTGACCGAGCTGGAGCGGGAGCTCCAGTGGCTCACCGAGGACCGGCGCGTCAAGGACGCCGAGGGTGTCGCAGACCTCCTGCGCCTGCTCGGCCCGTTGACCGACGCGGAGCTGGCCGAGCGCGGCGCCGAGCCGCAGTGGGCGCAGGAGCTGGCCGGCGCCCGCCGCGCGATCAAGGTCCGTATCGCCGGCGCGGACCACTGGGCGGCGATCGAGGACGCGGGCCGCCTGCGCGACGCCCTCGGCACAGCCCTGCCGGTCGGTGTCCCGGAGGCTTTCACGGAGCCGGTGAAGGACCCCCTCGGCGACCTCCTCGCCCGCTACGCCCGCACTCACGGCCCCTTCACGTCGGCCACGGCGGCGGCCCGCTTCGGCCTGGGCGTGGCCGTAACGGAAGGCGCACTGCAGCGCCTCGCCGCGAACGGCCGTGTCGTGCAGGGCGAGTTCCATCCGGCGGGCATCGGCCAGGAGTGGTGCGACGCGGCAGTGCTGCGCCGACTGCGCCGCCGTTCCCTCGCCGCGCTGCGGCACGAGCTGGAGCCGGTGGCACCGGCAGCGCTGGCCCAGTTCCTGCCGCAGTGGCAGCACATCGGCAAGGGGCACGGCCTGCGCGGCGTCGACGGACTGGTGCGTGCCGTCGAGCAGCTGCAGGGCGCATCCGTGCCCGCGTCGGCCCTGGAGAAGCTGGTGCTGCCGTCCCGCGTCACCAACTACACGCCCGCGATGCTCGACGAGCTCACCGCCGCCGGCGAGGTCGTCTGGGCCGGCGCAGGGGCCCTTCCGGGCAAGGACGGCTGGGTCTCCCTGTATCTGGCGGACGCTGCTCCCCTGCTCCAGCCCCCGCCCCACCCGCTGGAACTGACCGCGCTCCACCAATCCGTACTGGACGCCCTCTCCGGCGGCTACGGCCTGTTCTTCCGCCAGATCGCCGACCAGGTCCGCGCGACCACCCACCCCGACGTCACCGATCCCCAACTCGCCGACGCCATCTGGGACCTGGCCTGGTCCGGACGCCTCACGAACGACACACTGGCCCCCATGCGCTCCCTGCTGGGCTCGGGCCGCACCGCGGGCTCCACGGCCCACCGCGCCAAGCGCAGCGTCCCACGCGGGCGTTACGGCTCCCTGACCGCAGCGGCCCGCCCCGCCTCCCGCAGCGGCCCACCGACCGTCGCCGGCCGCTGGTCCCTGCTCCCGGCCCGTGAGGCCGACCCGACGGTGCGCGCGCACGCCGTCGCCCGCACCCTCCTCGACCGGCACGGCGTGGTCACCCGGGGCGCCGTCTCCGCGGAAGGCATCGAGGGCGGCTTCTCGGCGACGTACCGCATCCTGTCCGCCTTCGAGGAGAGCGGCCAGGCACGGCGCGGCTATGTGGTGGAGGGGCTCGGCGCGGCCCAGTTCGCGATGGACGGCGCGGTGGACCGCCTGCGCGCGGTGTCCAACGCCCGCGACCGCGGCGAAACCCTGCCGCAGCCGTCGGCCGACGGCACACCGAGCGGTTTCCCCACCGACCCCTTCGGCTCGTCCCACGCCTTCACCGCACCCGGCGATCTCGGCGCCGGAACGCCCCACGGCCACACCCCCCACAGCTCCGATGATCCCGACACCTTCGACTGGACGGAAGGCTTCGACTCGGGCAGCGGCACCGCCCGGAGCGGGCACGGTGCCCGCCGAGACCGGCCCGAATTCGACATCACCGGCTTCGAGGACGACTTCGGCTTCCCGCCCGCTCGCGCCTCACGGGACGAATACGTCTCTCCGCGCGACCTCGCGTCCCCAGGCGCAGGCGGCCCCCGAAGCGGCCCCGGCTCGGCACCCGGCGCGTACGGCTCCGCTTTCCCCGATCGCCGCCCCCGCCCCACTCCCGACTCCAGAGCCGTCGTCCTCGCCGCAGCCGATCCGGCGAACGCGTACGGCGCCGCGCTCCCCTGGCCGGAGCCCCCGACCGGGGCAGGACACAAGCCGGGCCGAAAGGCGGGTTCCCTGGTCGTCCTCGTCGACGGTGAGCTGACGCTCTACATGGAGCGCGGCGGCAAGACACTGCTGGCCTGGCCCGCGGACCCGGAAGGCACCGCCACCGACGACCCACGCCTGCAGGCAGCCGCGCAGGCTCTGGCCGCAGCCGCCCGAGCAGGCTCCCTCGGCACCGTCACGGTGGAGCGGGTCAACGGCGCCTCGGCCCTGACGTCCCCCATCGGAACCCTCCTGGAAGGAGCAGGCTTCATCGCAACCCCGCGGGGCCTGCGGCTGCGGGCGTGACCGCAAGGGCCCCGCTCCCCGAGCCCGCGAGCAGCCGCCCGTGACACCCTTGACCCATGCCCGAAGGAGACACGGTCTGGCAGACGGCGAAACGCCTGCACGACGCCCTCGCCGGCAGGGTGCTGATCCGTAGCGACTTCCGGGTGCCCAAGTACGCCACGACCGACCTCACCGGCCGCACCGTCCTGGGCGTCACCCCGCGCGGCAAGCACCTCCTGACGCGTATCGAGGGCGGCCTGACGCTCCACTCCCACCTGCGGATGGACGGCTCCTGGAAGGTGTACGCGAACGGCCGGCGCTGGACCGGCGGCCCCGCCCACCAGATCCGCGTGATTCTGGGCAACGCCGACCGCACCGCAGTCGGCTACCGCCTCCCCGTCCTCGACCTCCTGCGGACCGCCGACGAACAACGCGCCGTCGGCCACCTCGGCCCCGACCTCCTCGGCCCGGACTGGGACCCGGAGCAGGCGCTCGCCAACCTCCTCGCCGACCCCGCCCGCCCCCTCGGCGAGGCCCTCCTGGACCAGCGCAACCTCGCCGGCATCGGCAATGTGTACAAGAGCGAGCTCTGCTTCCTGCTCGGCGCCACCCCCTGGCTCCCCATCGGAGCGCTGCCCGCCGACCGCGCGGCGAAGCTGCCCGCACTCGCCAAGAAACTCCTGGAGGCCAACCGCGACCGCCCGGTCCGTACCACGACGGGCCGCCGCGGCCAGGACCTGTTCGTGTACGGCCGCGCACCCCGCCCCTGCCTTCGCTGCCACACCTCCGTCCGCGTGGCCGACCAGGGCGACGGCTCCCGCGAACGCCCCACCTACTGGTGCCCGACCTGTCAGACGGGACCGGCGCCGAGTGCCGCCCCACCCCGCGGAACTCCACGCCGTACGACTAATTGACGATGCGTCAGAAACCCTCGTACCGTCCCTTCATGCCCGTCAAGGCGTACGACCTCAGCGGACGCACGGCATTCGTCACCGGAGCGGCAGGCGGCATCGGCCGCGCCTCGGCCGTGCTGCTCGCCGCAGCGGGCGCCACGGTCCACTGCGCCGACCGCGACGCACAAGGCCTCCAAGAGACGGCGACACTCATCAAGGACGGCGGCGGCACCGCCCTGACCCACCACCTCGACGTCACCGACCGGGCGCAGCTCAGCCAGGCCGTCGAGTCCTGCGAGCGCCTGGACGTGATGGCAGCGGTCGCCGGGATCATGCACAGCAGCCCGGTCCTGGAGACCCGGGACGAGGACCTCGACCGGGTCCTGAGCGTGAACTTCAAGGGAGTGCTGTACGCCTGCCAGGAGGCCGTCCGCCTGATGCTGGACGGGAAGACCGGCGGCAGCATCATCACCATGGCCTCCAGCGCCGTCGACACCGGCCGTCCCGGCCTGCTCTGCTACGGCGCGGCCAAGGCGGCCGTCGTGCAGCTGACGAAGACCCTGGCGAACGAGGTCGGCCGGCACGGGATCCGGGTCAACGCGGTCGCACCGGGCTGGATCCGCACCCCCATGACCGACCGCCATGAAGCCGAGGCACAGGCGCAGACCGAGGCACTGATGGCCCGGATGTCACCGCTGGGCAGAGTCGGCGAACCCGAGGACGTCGCGCACACCGTGCTGTATCTGGCCTCCGACGCGTCGTCGTTCACGACGGGCCAGATCCTGCGTCCGAACGGCGGGGTGGCGATGCCGTGGTGATACGGGCAGTCCGCCAGGCCACCCGCCACCGCCCTGCCCCCACGGCGCCCGTCGCCCGCGCCTTCGGCACACAGTGCACCGGCAGCAGACCGAGCCCCCAGCCCCCGGCAGCGACCGCCCCCTCCAGGACCCCGGCACCGGGCGCGAACGCAAGCCGCAGCACGGCCCACCACCACAGCACCCCGAGCCCGAGAACCGTCCCCCGGCGGACTATCGGCCGTGCCATGGACGCCACCTCCGGCCCCGAAGCTAGACCGCCGCCTTCACCCGCAGGGAGGGCGCACCGACGGCACATGGGCGCAACGCATCGCAGGCATCCACCATGACCGCCCCGAGCCGCACCGGCAAACGCACCCGGACAGCCGTGCAAGACGCCCCGACAACACGAAAACCCCGACCGCACCTCCCCAGTTCTCCCTGGAGAAGCCCCGGCCGGGGCCTTGCACGTGCACGTCGGCTCACGCAGCCACGCGCGTGAACGTCACGCGGCGACCACGTCCACCGCCTCGGCGGGCGCCTTGATGGTCACCCGTTCCGGTGGCACACCGGTCACCGACACGGAACCCAGCATCGGACGAACCGACGCGGGCACAGGCTCGGTGGCCGCAGCAGACTGGGCCAGCTCGGCGAGGGCGAGCTCGTCGCTCACTTCTCGCATGAGCTCGGACATCCGTACGTCCAGCGCGTCGCAGATGGCGGAGAGCAGCTCGGAGGAAGCCTCCTTCTGCCCCCGCTCCACCTCGGAGAGATAGCCGAGTGAGACTCGGGCGGACGAGGAGACTTCGCGCAGAGTACGGCCCTGGCGCTGGCGCTGCCGACGCAGCACGTCACCCAGCAGGCGACGGAGCAGAATCATCGGTGGCTCCCTCCTCGGACCGCGTAGCCGCATCCTTCACGCCCCACCGTACCGCCTTGCGCTGCGGCCGTGCGGGGAGCGATGTCGTGTTCACTCAGGGCTGCAAACATCAAAACCCCCCGTTCTGTTCCGTATCCTGTGCCAGCTCATTCCCGGACTGTTCGCCCGCAAGCTCCGTCAGGAGCAGTGCGAGTACGCTCCGTACACTCTCCATACGAATTTCCGCGCGGTCGCCGTTCAACCGCAGGGCCTCGACTTTTCCGCCACCGGCGGAACCGGAATCCGGTCGGAAGGGGCCGTCCACGGCCACGAAAACCGTCCCGACGGGCTTCCCGTCCTGAGGTTCCGGGCCCGCGACACCGGTCGTCGCGAGGCCCCAGTCGGCGCCCAGCGCCTTGCGCACGCCACTCGCCATCTGGGCCGCGACCTGCGGATCCACCGCTCCACGCTGTGCCAGCAGGGCGTCGTCGACACCCAGCAGCTCGTGCTTCAACTCGGTGGCGTAGGCGGTCACCGAACCACGGAACGCCTTGGACGCTCCCGGGGCGGCTGTGATTTCCGCCGCAACCAGTCCGCCCGTGAGCGACTCGGCGACCGCGAGGGTCTCACCCCTCACCGTCAGTAGTCGCACGACGTCGGCGGCCGGAGAATTCACGCTTCCGTCTCCTCCAACGCGGCCTTGCGCTCGGCGATTCCCTGCCTGCGCAGCACAATGGCCTGTCTTACATAGTCGAGTCCGGTCACCACGGTCAGGACGACCGCCGCCGCCATCACCCAGAACCTCAAGGTGGCCAGCCAGCCCGTCAGCGCCAGGACGTACATCCCCACCGCAACGCCCTGCGTGAGCGTCTTCAGCTTGCCTCCGCGGCTCGCCGGGATGACGCCGTACCGGATGACGAGGAAACGCAGCAGCGTGATCCCCAGTTCCCGGCCCAGGATGACAATCGTCACCCACCATGGCAGGTCACCCAGCGAGGAGAGACAGATCAGGGCCGCCCCCATGATCGCCTTGTCGGCGATGGGGTCGGCGATCTTGCCGAAGTCGGTGACGAGATCGTAGGTGCGCGCCAGATGACCGTCGAAGAGGTCGGTGATCATGGCGATGGCGAAGGCCGCCCAGGCCAGGGAGCGCCACGCGGGGTCGTACCCCCCGTCGGCCAGCATCAGCGCGACGAAGCCGGGCACGAGGAGCAGCCGGAGCATGGTGAGCAGGTTGGCGATGTTCCAGACGCTGGCCTGGTTGACGGCCGCGGCCACGACCTTCGCGCCCCGCGCGGGCTTCGCGTCGCCGGCCGGCTCGGAATCGGCGCCGTCGACTCTCGGCGGACCCGCCTTGGAGGAGCCGTTCGCCGCCGATGCCGGTACTCCGGTCATCTGCCCGCCTCCTCACTACACCCGAGCGAGCCCGTCAGCGGCTCGGCCACCAGGTCGACACCTTCCGTACCGACCACCTTCGCCTCGACCATACGGCCGACGCTCAGACCTTCGCCGCTCGTGAGCAGCACCTGGCCGTCCGTCTCCGGCGCCTGGTGCGCCCCGCGGCCGTACACGCCGTCCTCGTCCACGGACTCCACGAGCACGTGCACGGTCTCGCCCACGCGCTCCTCGGCCCGCTGCGAGACGAGCTCCTCGGCCAGCCGGGAGACACGTGCCAGGCGCTCCGCGACGACGTCCTCGTCCAGCTTGTTGTCGTACGTCGCCGCCTCCGTGCCCTCCTCGTCGGAGTAGCCGAAGACGCCGATGGCATCCAGCCGCGCGCCGTTCAGGAACCGCTCCAGCTCGGCCAGGTCGTCCGCGCTCTCGCCCGGGAAGCCCACGATGAAGTTGGAGCGCACGCCCGCCTGGGGGGCCTTGCTCCGGATGGTGTCGAGCAGCTCCAGGAAGCGGTCGGTGTCACCGAAGCGGCGCATCGCGCGCAGCACTCCGGGGGCGGAGTGCTGGAAGGACAGGTCGAAGTACGGGGCGATCTTCGGCGTCGAGGTCAGGACGTCGATCAGCCCGGGACGCATCTCGGCCGGCTGGAGATAACTCACACGCACGCGTTCGAGGCCGTCGACCTCGGCGAGCTCCGGCAGGAGCGACTCCAGGAGGCGGATGTCGCCGAGGTCCTTGCCGTACGAGGTGTTGTTCTCGGAGACCAGCATGATCTCCTTGACGCCCTGCTCGGCCAGCCACCGGGTCTCGTTCAGCACGTCGCTCGGGCGGCGGGAGATGAAGGAGCCGCGGAAGGACGGGATGGCGCAGAAGGAGCAGCGCCGGTCGCAGCCGGAGGCGAGCTTCACCGAGGCGACCGGGGCGCCGTCCAGGCGGCGGCGCAGGGGCGCACGGGGGCCGGAGGCGGGCGCCAGCCCCTCCGGCAGGTCCACCGGGGCGTGCCCGGGCAGCGCGACCTCGGTCGCGGACTCCTGGCGCTCCGCGGGGCTGATCGGCAGCAGCTTGCGCCGGTCGCGCGGGGTGTGGGAGGCGTGGATGCCGCCGTTCAGGATGGTCTGCAGACGGTCGGAGATGTCCGCGTAGTCGTCGAAGCCGAGTACGCCGTCGGCCTCGGGAAGGGCCTCGGCGAGCTCCTTGCCGTACCGCTCGGCCATGCAGCCCACCGCCACGACGGCCTGGGTTCTGCTGTGGCCCTTGAGGTCGTTGGCCTCCAGGAGGGCGTCGACGGAGTCCTTCTTGGCGGCCTCGACGAAGCCACAGGTGTTGACGACGGCGACGTCCGCTTCCGCGGCGTCCTCGACGAGGTCCCAGCCGTCCGCCTCCAAGCGGCCTGCGAGCTCCTCCGAGTCCACCTCGTTACGGGCGCAGCCAAGGGTGACGAGTGCGACGGTACGGCGTTCAGGCATGCGCTCAAGACTACTTTGTCTCACTGACAGCCCACGTCGACGGGGTTGGCCGATCTTGACCAACCCCGTGTGGACATGCCCTGCCGGTCGGCTGTCAGCCGGCCTGGGGGTCGCCCTTCGTGTACGTCAGGCGCTCGACCGCGCCGGGCTGGAAGTTGTCCTCGATCTTCTTTCCGTTGACGTAGAGCTGGATCGCGCCCGCGTCACCGAGGACGAGGTTGATCTTCTCGCTGTCCTGGAAGGTCTTGGAGTCGCCCTGCTTGAGGAGGCCGTCGAAGAGCAGCCGGCCGTTGTGGTCCTTGGCCGAGATCCAGCTGCGTCCGTCGGCGGCGCTGACCTGGACGGTCACCTTGTCCTGGGGCGCAGCCGCGATGGCGCTGTCCGAGGGGTTGGACTTGGGGTTGTCGGACTTGCTGCTCTTGGGCGTGGGCGAGGCGGACTTGCTGGTCGAGGGCGTGGATCCCTCGGCGACCTGGGTCTTGGCGCCGCCGTCGTCGCCACCCTTGAACGCGGTGAACCCGACGAAGCCGACCACGGCGACGATCGCGGCGACCATGGCCGCGGTCCAGTTGGGTCCGCGCCGCTCGGGGCGGATGCGCTCCGCCTCGAAGAGGGGGGCCGCCGGGGTCGGCGCGGGGCGGCCACCGTGCTCGGCGTCGTACTGTGCGAGCAGCGGGGCCGGATCGAGGTGGACGGCCTTGGCCAGGGTCCGGATGTGTCCCCGGGCGTAGACGTCGCCACCGCAGGGGGCGAAGTCGTCCGCCTCGATGGCGTGCACGATGGCGATGCGGACCCGGGTGGCGTTGGTGACGTCGTCGACGGTGAGCCCGGCCGCAATTCGCGCCTGCCGGAGGGCATGGCCGATGGAGTGGCGGGCTGCCTGGCGATCGTCTTCGAACGGACGCTCGTCTTCAGGGGAGTTGCCGATGGACACGGGGGCGCCTTTCGAGCGTTTAAGCCACCTGTGCTGCAGGTTCAGTCTATGGGGGGTGCGAAAGGGTGGGGCAACCGGGCGGTCGGACTTTGTAGCCCATCGGAATGGCCGGACACGCCGATGGTGGGGTGCGCGAATGTCGCTTCCCTCAACTTGACGTACGGGGACGGGAAACGGTTGCTCAATGATCCCTTACGGGTGAGTCACGATCGGACATCGGTGGCCCTCCCGCGCGAGCCGCCTTCTCAAGCCTCCCCGCGGATCACCGCGAGCACGCCGTCCAGCTCGTCAGCCTTCACAAGAACGTCACGAGCTTTCGACCCTTCGCTCGGTCCGACGATGCCCCTGGACTCCATGAGGTCCATGAGCCGCCCGGCCTTGGCGAAACCGACGCGCAGTTTGCGCTGGAGCATGGACGTCGACCCGAACTGCGTGGACACCACCAGCTCGGCCGCCTGGCACAGCAGGTCGAGGTCGTCGCCGATCTCCTCGTCGATCTCCTTCTTCTGTTTGGTGCCCACGGTGACGTCGTCCCGGAAGACGGGCGCCATCTGGTCCTTGCAGTGCTGGACGACGGCCGCGACCTCCTCCTCGGTCACGAAGGCGCCCTGCATACGGGTCGGCTTGTTGGCGCCCATCGGGAGGAACAGCCCGTCGCCCTTGCCGATCAGCTTCTCGGCACCGGGCTGGTCGAGGATCACGCGCGAGTCTGCGAGCGAGGAGGTGGCGAACGCGAGCCGCGAGGGCACGTTCGCCTTGATCAGACCGGTGACGACGTCGACCGAGGGCCGCTGCGTGGCGAGCACCAGGTGGATGCCCGCCGCGCGCGCGAGCTGCGTGATGCGCACGATCGCGTCCTCGACGTCCCGCGGCGCGACCATCATCAGATCGGCGAGCTCGTCGACGATCACCAGCAGATACGGGTAGGGCTGCAACTCCCGCTCGCTGCCTTCGGGCAGCTTCACCTTGCCGTTGCGGATGGCCGCGTTGAAGTCGTCGATGTGCCGGAATCCGAAGGCGGCGAGGTCGTCGTACCTGAGGTCCATCTCCCGTACGACCCACTGGAGCGCCTCGGCGGCCCGCTTCGGGTTGGTGATGATCGGCGTGATCAGGTGCGGGATGCCCTCGTAGGCGGTCAGCTCGACCCGCTTGGGGTCGACGAGGACCATACGGACGTCCTCGGGAGTCGCGCGGACCATGACCGACGTGATCAGGCAGTTGATGCACGAAGACTTACCGGAACCGGTGGCTCCGGCCACGAGGATGTGCGGCATCTTCGCGAGGTTGGCCATCACATAGCCGCCCTCGACGTCCTTGCCGAGCGCGACCAGCATCGGATGGTCGTCCTCGGCCGCCGCCGCCAGACGCAGCACGTCTCCGAGGTTGACCATCTCGCGATCGGTGTTCGGGATTTCGATACCGACCGCGGACTTGCCGGGGATCGGGCTGATGATCCGCACGTCCGGACTGGCGACGGCGTACGCGATGTTCTTGGTCAGCGCCGTGATCCGCTCGACCTTCACCGCGGGGCCGAGTTCGACCTCGTAACGCGTGACCGTCGGACCACGCGTGAAGCCGGTGACGGCGGCGTCCACCTTGAACTCGGTGAAGACGTTGGTGAGTGACGCGACCACCGCGTCGTTGGCCGCGCTGCGCGCCTTGCCCGGACCGCCGCGCGTGAGGAGGTCGAGCGAGGGCAGGGAGTAGGTGATGTCGCCGGAGAGCTGAAGCTGCTCGGCGCGCGCGGGCAGGTCACTGGGCGCCTCGGGGGCGGGCTTGGTGAGGTCCGCGACCTCGACCTTCAGTTTCTCCTGCTTGGGGCGTGCGGCCGGCACGGCCTTCGGCGCCGGCGTGGGTGTCGGTGTGCTCTCCTCGCGGTCCCCGACGCTCACCCCCTGGGTGAGGTCGGCGACGATCGGCGAGGGCGGCATACCGTGCATGACGGCGCCGTCGAGCGCGGCGGCCGCCGCCGCTGCGACGTCCACGGCGTCCATGGGGCGCTGCATGTCGGGCTGCGGCACCGCCGACCTCCGCGGGCGGCCACGACGCCGTGACAGGGCCTCCTGCTCCGCGCTGTCGGGGTCGTACGACTCCGGGGCCGGACCACGCCTGCGCGTGCGCGCGGGCAACGCCTCGCGCCACTGGTCGTCGTAACGCTGCTCGTCGTCGGTGAACTCGTCCTCCTCCGGATCGTGGAGGATGCCGAGCTTCACGCCGAGCAGCCGCAGGCGCTGCGGGATGGCGTTGACGGGCGTGGCCGTGACGACGAGCAGCCCGAAGATCGTCAGCAGCACGAGCAGAGGTACGGCGAGGACGTCGCCCATCGTGTACGTCAGCGGGGTCGCCGCCGCCCAGCCGATGAGGCCGCCGGCGTCCCCTATCGCCTGCATGCCGTCGCTGCGGGCCGGCGCCCCGCAGGCGATGTGGACCTGGCCGAGCACACCGATGACGAGCGCGGACAGGCCGATCACGATGCGGCCGTTGGCCTCGGGCTGCTCGGGGTGGCGGATGAAGCGCACGGCGATGACCGCGAGCAGTATCGGCACGAGCAGGTCGAGGCGGCCGAAGGAGCCGGTCACCAGGATCTCGACGAGGTCGCCGACGGGCCCGCGCAGATCGGCCCAGGTGCCCGCGGCCACGATCAGCGCGATACCGAGCAGCAGCAGGGCGACGCCGTCCTTGCGGTGTGCCGGGTCGAGGTTCTTGGCGCCGTTCCCTATGCCGCGGAAGACGGCGCCGACGGCGTGCGCGACACCGAGCCAGAGGGCGCGGACGAGCTTGTAGATGCCCCCGGTCGGGCTCGGCGCAGGCTTCGGCGGGGGCGCCGACTTCTTCGCCGCGGCTTTCCTGGCCGGGGCCTTCTTCGCCGGGGCCTTTTTCGCAGCGGCCTTCTTCGCCGGAGCCGCCGCCTTCTTCGCGGGCTGCTTCTTGGCAGCGGAGGGACGTGAGGCCATAGAGGTGAGGTTACCGGTGGAGGCGACAGCGGACACGTGTGCCTACTGCTTCACCCGTTCGTGTCGCCTTGAAGCGGGCGCGGAACTGACGCGTCCTCATGGGCAACTGGTCCGCGCCCGGAGCTCAGTTCTGCGAGGACACCGAGGACGTGCTGCCGGCGCCCGGCTCCAAGGCGTCCAGCGCCCGCCGCAATCCCGTGAGTTTGCGTTCGAGATGGGCCGCGGTCGCCACGGCCGCCGCGTCCGCAGACTCGTCGTCGAGCTGCTTCGACAGCGCCTCGGCCTGCTCCTCGACCGCCGCGAGCCGCGCCGACAGCTCGGCGAGCAGGCTGGCGGGCTCCTTGCTCTCGCCGACCGCGGTCTTGCCGCCACCGCCCTCCAACTGGAGCCGCAGCAGCGCCGCCTGCTCCCGCAGCTGGCAGTTCTTCATGTACAGCTCTACGAACACCGAGACCTTGGCGCGCAGCACCCACGGGTCGAACGGCTTGGAGATGTAGTCCACCGCGCCCGCCGCATACCCACGGAAGGTGTGGTGCGGGCCGTGGTTGATCGCGGTGAGGAAGATGATCGGGATGTCCCGGGTCCGCTCTCGCCGCTTGATGTGGGCGGCGGTTTCGAAACCGTCCATTCCCGGCATCTGGACGTCCAGCAGAATGACCGCGAAGTCGTCCGTGAGCAGCGCTTTGAGCGCTTCCTCCCCGGACGATGCCCGCACCAGCGTCTGATCGAGCGCCGAGAGGATGGCCTCCAGCGCAAGCAGATTCTCCGGCCGGTCATCGACCAGGAGGATCTTGGCCTTCTGGACCATGGCCCGCCCTCCTCGCCCCGGATGTGCACCGGGCGCCGCCCCTGGGGACGACTCCCTTTCGCCGCCCGTCCTTGTGCCGGTCATCGTAGCCGCACCCCGCCCGTCGCCACACCCTGTCACCGCGATGTCACTGTGCACGTAGCAGAAACGTAGCGGGAGACCAGAAGGTTCCCCGAATCCCGTACTTCTACACGGCTTCGGCCACACTGAGTCAGCAACTCCGCGTGAACATCGATGGTTCCCGTCACTCCCCCCGCATCCACTGCTCCATCACCGACAGCAGGTGATCGGGATCGACCGGCTTCGTCACGTAGTCGGAGGCGCCGGACTCGATCGCCTTCTCCCGGTCGCCCTTCATCGCCTTCGCGGTCAGAGCGATGATCGGCAGGCCCGCGAACTGCGGCATCCTGCGGATCGCCGTGGTCGTCGCGTAGCCGTCCATCTCGGGCATCATGATGTCCATCAGGACGACCGCCACGTCGTCGTGCTGTTCCAGGACCTCGATGCCCTCGCGACCGTTCTCGGCGTACAGCACGGACAGCCCGTGCTGCTCGAGCACGCTGGTCAACGCGAAGACGTTGCGGATGTCGTCGTCGACGATCAGCACCTTCTGGCCGCCGAACCGGATGCCACGGTGCACCTGCGGCGCCGCGTCCTGCTCTGCGGCCGACCACTGCTCCTGCGTCGCCAGACGCTGGTCGGCGTCGAGCCCGTGCCTGCGCCGGCGCCTGAAGAGCGCGGCGGCGCCGTTCTGTGTCTCCCGGTACGACTTCACCTCGGCCGGCGTCTCGATCTCCACCTCGGAGAGATGGGCGAGGTCCGCGGATGCCACCAGGTCGCCGGCGTTCAGGGTGGGCAGGGCCTGCTGGTAGCCCTGCGGCGGCAGTTCACTGGGATGCAGCGGCAAATACAGCGTGAACGTCGAACCCCGGCCCGGCTCGCTCTGCGCATGGATCTCACCGCCGAGCAGCTGGGCGATCTCCCGCGAGATCGACAGCCCCAGGCCGGTACCGCCGTACTTGCGGCTCGTCGTGCCGTCCGCCTGCTTGAACGCCTCGAAGATCACGCGCATCTTGCTGGCGGCGATACCGATACCGGTGTCGGTCACCGAGAACGCGATCAGATCGGCGTCCGGGTCGCTCATCGACCCGGCCTCGAGCAACTGCTCCCGGATCGCCACCGGCACCTCCCGGCCGGCGGGCCGGATGACCAGCTCCACGGCCCCGGAGTCGGTGAACTTCACCGCGTTGGACAGCAGGTTCCGCAGCACCTGCAGCAGCCTCTGTTCGTCGGTGTGCAGCGTGGCGGGCAGCTCCGGCGACACCCGTACGGACAGGTCGAGGCCCTTCTCCGCGGTCAGCGGCCGGAAGGTGGCCTCCACGTAGTCGACGAGCTGGACGAGCGCGATACGCGTCGGGGAGACGTCCATCTTGCCCGCCTCGACCTTCGACAGGTCGAGGATGTCGTTGATCAGCTGAAGCAGGTCGGATCCCGCGCCGTGGATGGTCTCGGCGAACTCGACCTGCTTCGGGGTGAGGTTGGAGTCCGCGTTGTCGGCGAGCAGCTTGGCCAGGATCAGCAGCGAGTTGAGCGGTGTACGCAGCTCGTGCGACATGTTGGCGAGGAACTCGCTCTTGTAGCGCATCGACACGGCGAGTTGCTCGGCACGCTCCTCCAGGACCTGCCGGGCCTCCTCGATCTCGGTGTTCTTCACCTCGATGTCGCGGTTCTGCTGGGCCAGCAGCTCGGCCTTCTCCTCCAGTTCGGCGTTGGACGCCTGGAGGGCCTTCTGCCGGTTCTCCAACTCGGCAGACCGCTCCCGGAGTTGCTCGGTCAGCTCCTGCGACTGCTTCAGCAACTGCTCCGTCTTGGTGTTGACGGAGATCGTGTTGACGCTGGTCGCGATCATCTCGGCGATCTGGTTGAGGAAGTCCTTCTGGATCTGCGTGAAGGGATTGAAGGACGCCAGCTCGATGACACCGAGCACCTTGCCCTCGAACAGCACCGGAAGGACGATCACCTGCGCGGGCGGCGCCTCGCCGAGGCCGGAGGAGATCTTCAGGTAGCCGCTGGGCGCGTTCTCCACCAGGATCGTGCGCTTCTCCTCGGCAGCCGTCCCGATCAGCGCCTCACCCGGCCGGAACGACGTCGGCATGGAGCCCATCGAGTAGCCGTACGACCCCAGCATGCGCAGCTCGTATGCGTCCTCGCTCTCGGCGCTCAGGTCCTTGCCGTCCATGAGCGGCATCGCCACGAAGAACGCGCCGTGCTGTGCCGAGACCACAGGTGTCAGCTCGCTCATGATCAGCGAGGCCACGTCCTGCAGATCGCGGCGCCCCTGCATCAGCGCGGAGATACGGGCGAGGTTGCCCTTCAGCCAGTCCTGCTCCTTGTTGGCGATGGTGGTGTCGCGCAGGTTGGCGATCATCTTGTTGATGTAGTCCTGAAGCTCCTGGATCTCGCCGGACGCATCGACGTCGATCTTCAGGTTCAGGTCACCGCGGGTCACCGCGGTCGCCACGCGCGCGATGGCGCGCACCTGCCGAGTAAGGTTTCCTGCCATTTCATTCACGGACTCGGTGAGGTCGCGCCAGGTGCCGTCGACGTCACGCACGCGTGCCTGACCGCCGAGCTGTCCTTCCGTGCCCACCTCTCGGGCCACTCGGGTGACCTCCTCGGCGAAGCTGGACAGCTGGTCGACCATGGTGTTGATCGTCGTCTTGAGCTCGAGGATCTCGCCCCGGGCGTCAATGTCGATCTTCTTGGTCAGGTCACCCTTGGCGATGGCGGTGGTGACCATGGCGATGTTGCGCACCTGACCGGTCAGGTTGGACGCCATGCCGTTCACCGAATCGGTGAGGTCCTTCCAGGTGCCCGCCACGCCCGGCACATGCGCCTGACCGCCCAGGATGCCGTCCGTGCCCACCTCGCGGGCCACCTTCGTGACCTGGTCGGCGAACGAACTCAGCGTCTTCACCATCGTGTTGAAGGTGTCGGCGAGCTGCTGCACCTCACCGCGCGCCTCGATCGTCACCGTCCGCGTCAGGTCGCCGTTGGCGACGGCAGCGGCGACCTGGGAGATGTTGCGCACCTGCATGGTCAGGTTCTTGGCCATCAGGTTCACATTGCCGCTGAGGTCCTTCCAGATGCCCGTGACACCCGGCACGTGCGCCTGGCCGCCCAGGATGCCCTCGGTGCCCACCTCGCGGGCCACCCGGGTCACCTGCTCGGCGAAGCTGGACAGCTGGTCGACCATCGTGTTGACCGTCGTGAC
This sequence comes from Streptomyces sp. NPDC001157, assembly GCF_053598255.1. Taxonomy (NCBI): domain Bacteria; kingdom Bacillati; phylum Actinomycetota; class Actinomycetes; order Kitasatosporales; family Streptomycetaceae; genus Streptomyces; species Streptomyces sp. NPDC001157. Next base: position 6,663 of record NZ_JBSFJW010000037.1, on the reverse strand, counting down.
GAGCTCGAGAATCTCGCCCTTCGCGTCAACAGTGATCTTCTTGGACAGGTCGCCCTTGGCGACCGCGGTCGTGACCTCGGCGATGTTGCGCACCTGGATGGTCAGGTTGTTCGCCATGAAGTTCACGGACTGGGTGAGGTCCTTCCAGGTGCCGGAGACACCCTGCACCTCGGCCTGACCGCCGAGCTGCCCCTCCGTGCCCACCTCGCGGGCGACCCTGGTGACCTCCTCCGCGAACGACGACAGCTGGTCCACCATCGTGTTCAGCGTGTTCTTCAGCTCCAGGATCTCCCCGCGCGCGTCCACGGTGATCTTCTGCGACAGGTCACCACGGGCCACCGCGGTGGCGACCTGCGCGATGTTGCGCACCTGAGCCGTAAGGTTTCCTGCCATTCCGTTCACGGAGTCGGTCAGGTCCCGCCACACGCCTGCCACACCGGGCACCTGCGCCTGACCGCCCAGACGGCCCTCGGTGCCCACCTCGCGGGCCACCCGGGTCACCTGGTCGGCGAATCCGGAGAGCTGGTCGACCATCGTGTTGATGGTGTTCTTCAGCTCCAGGATCTCCCCGCGCGCGTCCACGTCGATCTTCTGGGACAGGTCACCCTGGGCGACCGCGGTCGTCACCTGGGCGATGTTGCGCACCTGGGCCGTCAGGTTGCCGGCCATGCCGTTGACGGAGTCGGTGAGCTCCTTCCACGTACCGGCCACACCCGGTACGACCGCCTGACCGCCCAGACGGCCCTCGGTGCCCACGTCCCGGGCCATCCGCGTCACCTGGTCGGCGAAGGACGACAGCTGGTCCACCATCGTGTTCACGGTGTTCTTCAGCTGGAGCATCTCGCCGGAGACGTCCACGGTGACCTTCTGCGACAGATCGCCGTTGGCCACCGCCGTCGTCACCTGGGCGATGTTGCGCACCTGCCCGGTGAGGTTGCGGAATGCCGTGTTGACCGAGTCGGTCAGGTCCTTCCAGGTACCGGCCGCGCCGGGCACCTGCGCCTGTCCGCCCAGCTCACCCTCGACACCGACCTCCCGGGCCACCCGCGTGACCTCGGAGCCGAACGAGGACAGCTGGTCGACCATCCCATTGACGGTGTTCTTCAGCTCGAGCATCTCGCCGGCCACGTCGACGGTGACCTTCTGGGAGAGGTCACCGTTGGCCACCGCCGTGGTGACGGCCGCGATGTCCCTCACCTGAATGGTCAGATTCCGGAACACCGTGTTGACGGAGTCCGTCAGATCCTTCCACGTACCCGCCGCGCCCGGCACGTTCGCCTGACCGCCCAGCTGCCCCGCGGCACCGACCTCGTTGGCCACACGCGTGACCTCGTCCGCGAAGATCCGCAGCGTCTCCGTCATCTGGTTGATCGTGTCCGCGAGCTGCGCCACCTCGCCGCGTGCCGACACGGTCACCTTCTGCGACAGGTCACCGTTGGCGACCGCTGTAGTGACCTGGGCGATCCCGCGCACCTGAGCCGTCAGGTTGCCGGCCATGAGGTTCACCGAATCGGTGAGGTCCTTCCACACTCCGGCCACACCCGGCACCTGCGCCTGCCCGCCGAGCTCACCCTCGGTGCCCACCTCGCGGGCGACTCGCGTCACCTCGGAGGAGAAGGACGACAGCTGGTCCACCATCGTGTTGACGGTGTTCTTCAGCTCCAGCATCTCGCCGGCGACATGAACGGTGACCTTCCGCGACAGATCACCCTTGGCCACCGCGGTCGTCACCAGGGCGATGTCACGCACCTGGGCCGTCAGCCGGTACGCCATCGTGTTGACGGAGTCCGTGAGGTCCTTCCACGAACCCGACATGCCACGCACGCGTGCCTGCCCGCCGAGCTTGCCCTCGGTGCCCACCTCACTGGCCACACGCGTGACCTCGTCAGTGAAGGTAGACAGCTGATCGACAAGGTTGTTTACTGTTCGCCCGACCTTGAGGAACTCCCCGCGCAGCGGATGCCCGGTCCCGTCCGGCGCCTGCGTCCGCAGCTCCATACGGGGCGAGAGATCGCCCTCCGCGACCGCGGACAGCACCCTGCCGACCTCGGAGACGGGCCGTACGAGGTCGTCCACGAGCGCGTTGGACGCCTCGATGGCGGCCACCCAGGAGCCCTCATAGGCGCCCGTCTCCAGCCGTTCGGTGAGCTTGCCCTCGCGGCCGACCATGCGCCGCACCCGCGACAGCTCACCCGTCAGATGGAGATTCCGGTCGGCCACCTCATTGAAGACCGCCGCGATCTCCGACATCACGCCGTCCCCGGACACCGTGAGCCGCTTGCGGAAGTTCCCGTCGCGCATCGCCACGAGAGCCGCCAGCAGCCGGTTCAGGGACGCCGTGTCCACTGCGGTCGTCCCGCCGCGTGGTTTGCGCTGGTTGTTCAGGGACTGTCCGCCTTTCGCGCGCGTCTTAGTGCCCCGCGTCGCTGCGCCAGACTCCACTGTGTCCCTCCCGCAGGGGTCGACCGTTACTGCTGTGCTCCGGTACTACCGCTCGCCGTACCAGTTACTGCTGCCTGTTTCTGCCCGATGTACCAGGCCGCACCACCGGCTGCTGCCCGCTGTACGCGGAAGTCACTCAGCCTGCCCGGACCTTCACAAGAAGCTTGCCCAGTGTTTCACCCTGCCTGAACCCGGCCATAACAGTTCGGCAGCTTCGCACATCGTCCGCACACCCTCTGGGCGGAAACACTGCAGACCGGCATCCGCATGGCCGTCGAAGGTAAGTAACCTTGCATGCGGCTGTCCAGCCGCGCCGGTCCGTCCGGCCTGGGCGGTGGCACGAGAACGAGCGGGCATCGGAGGGGCGGCCGCACACATGACCACCGGACTGATCCCGGGGGAACAGCCCCCGGACCCCCGGCCGACGGGCGGTCTGCCGCATCAGCGGCACGAGCCGGTCGGCCAGGCAGCCCTGCCCGTCGACAACCGGCCGAGGAGTTCTGTGATCACCGCGCGCGCGGCCGCCAGCTTCGAGCCCGTCGGACGATCGGTAGCGACCGCCCGCTCCTTCGTCCGCGACACCCTCCAGGGCTGGGGCTTCGCCGACATCGTCGACGACGCCGTGGTCCTCACCAGCGAGCTGGTCACCAACGCTGTGGTGCACGCGGGCACCTCCGCCGACGTCCTGTGTCTGCGCAGTGACGAAGGCGTACGGATCGAGGTTGCCGACTGGTATCCGGAGCGCGAGATCCCCCTCCAGGGCCACCCCGTCAACATGGGCAGCCCGGACCGCGAGGGCGGCCGGGGACTCCAGCTGTGCGCCGCACTCGCAGGCCGCTGGGGTGTCGAGTACACGCCCACCCACAAGCAGGTCTGGTTCCAGCTCGCCCTCCCCGAGCGCGCCGTGGGCACGCGCGCCGCCGGCCCGTCCCTTCCCGCCGATCTCCTCCCCCTCGCCGACGGCCGGGTCCGTGTGGCGGTCGTCCAGATCGACCGCAGCGGCTCCATCAATTCGTGGAACGAGGACGCGGAGGAACTCTTCGGCTACCCCGCCGAACAGGTGATCGGAAAGCCTCTTACCGATCTCGCCGCCTGGCCGCACACACCGGGCACCAGCACCGGCATCGCCGAGGCACTCCAGCTCTCCCGCTGGGAGGGCAGCTACGGCATAAGGGGCGCCAACGGCCGCGTCACCCCGGTGTACGCCTCCCACCTCCGCGTCCGTGACACCGGCGGCGAGCCCTCCACGGTCTGCCTGCTCGTGCGGGACCACGAGCGGGCCGTCCTGCAGACGCCGCTGCGCATCCCGGCCTCCGACACGGCCTCCACCGCCGACGGCCAGAACACCGACCCCTTCGAGGTGTTCATCGGCTCTCCGGCCCCGGACGACCTGGACGGCCTCCTCCAGCGCACGGTGGAACGCGCCCGCGACATGCTCGACGCCGACTCCGCCTTCCTCCTCCTCGCGACCGACGACGAGACGGAGCTGGAGGTCCGCGCCTCCACCGGCCTGCCCTCGGCCCGCCAGCGCTTCGCGCGCGTGCCCGTCGAGGCGGGCCCCGGCCGCTACGGCTCGGCCCGCATGCCGGCCGTCCACGACGACCTCACGGCCGTACCCGGCGCCGTCCCGCTCCTCAGCGGCACGGGCATGCGCTCGGTCGTCACGGTCCCCCTGAAGGTCGAGGGCCGCCTCACCGGCTCCCTGGGCGTGGCGGCCGAGAGCCCCGGCAGATACTCCAACGAGGAGGCCCTGCGCCTCCAATTCGCCGCCGACCGCATCGCGTTGGCCGTCGAGTCCGCCCGCCTCGGCGAACTGGAACGCCTGCGCCGAGGCTCGCTCAGCTTCCTCGTCGAGGCCTCCGACCTCCTGGCAGGCACCCTGGACCGCGACCAGACCCTGGCCCTGATGGCCCAGATGACGGTCCCCACCCTCGCCACCTGGTGCGCCGTCTACACGATCGCCGACCAGGCCTCCGAGCCGTACCTGTCGTACGTCCTGCACGAGGACGAGGAACTCATCGACGGCATCAAGTCGCTGCTGTCGAAGGTCCCGCCGCCCGACCCGGTACCGACCCCCGGCGCCCGCGTCTGGTCGGCCCCCGGCGAGGTCGCCCACCAGGCGGCCCTGCGCAGCTCCATGCGCAGCCTCGGCCTCAGCGGCGGCCCAACCCCCCAGATCGCCTCGGGCATCGGCCCCACGCTCGCCACCGCCTCCGCGGTCGGCGGCGAAACCGTCGTACTCCCCCTGGTGGCACGCAACAGAGTCATCGGCATGCTGACCCTCGGCAAGCCCACCGACGAACACTTCCGCCAGGAGATCCTGGAACTGGCCGAGGACCTCAGCCGCCGGGCCGCCCTGGCCCTCGACAACGCCCGCCTGTACTCGGAGCGCACGGCCATCAGCCAGTCCCTCCAGCGCAGCCTCCTGCCCCCGGAACTCCCCGAGATCGACGGCGTCGAGGTCGAGGTCATCTACCGCGCGGCCGGCGAGGGCAACGAGGTCGGCGGCGACTTCTACGACCTCTTCCCGATCAGCGACGGCGCCTACGGCTTCGCCATCGGCGACGTCTGCGGTACGGGCCCCAACGCGGCGGCGGTCACTGGCCTCGCCCGCCATGCGCTCCGCCTCCTGGCCCGCGAGGGCCTCAGCGGCCCTGCGGTCCTGGAGCGACTGAACTCGGCCATTCTCGACGAGGGTGCCCGCAGCCGCTTCCTGACCCTCCTCTACGGCGAGCTACGGCCGCAGGAGGACGGCAGCGCCGAACTGAAGGTGGTCTGCGCCGGCCACCCCCTCCCGCTCCGCCTGCGCCAGGACGGCACGGTCGAACCGGCCGCCGAACCCCAGCCGCTCCTGGGCGTCATGGAGGACCTGGAGCTCTACGAGCAGACGGTCACCCTCGACCCGGGCGACGTCCTTCTATGCGTCACGGACGGCGTCACGGAGCGCCGTGAGGGCACCCGCATGCTCGGCGACGACGGCCTCACCGACGTCCTCACCACCTGCACGGGCCTGACGGCCGGCGCGGTCGCCGCCCGCATCATGCGCGCGGTGGAACGCTTCGCATCCGACGCCCCGTCCGACGACATGGCCATCCTGGCGATGAGGGTTCCCGGCCTCCACAAGGACTGAGGAATCCACGAGCATGAAAAAGGCCCCGCCCAATTGGGCGGGGCCTTTTGGCTGGAGCCCCCAAACGGAATCGAACCGTTGACCTTCTCCTTACCATGGAGACGCTCTGCCGACTGAGCTATAGGGGCCTGTCACCTTGGGGAGTTTCCCCCGCGGCAACGGAATAGATCATACCCCGAACAGACACGTGCTCCCAACCGCGTCGTGCAGTGCCGGCCCCCGCTCAGAAAGCAGGCTGAAGCAATCCGCCCAGTGCATTGCACGCACTCACGATCCGCTGCATGTCCCGCTTGGTCAACGCGGCGTCCACAGGCAGGGCGAGGGTCTCGTCGGCGGCCCTCTCGGTCTCGGGCAGTGACACGCACCGGCGGAATTCCGGCAGCCGGTGCACAGGAGTCTTCACCGGCACCCGGCACTCAACTCCCCTGGCCCGCACGGCCCGAGCGAAGGCATCCCGATCCGGCCGCCCGTTCCCCGGCACACGCACCACGTACTGCTGATAGGTATGCCCGTCACCGCCGTCGGGTGTCCGCACACCCCTCAACTTGGCGTCGAGGTAGGCGGCCCGCTCCCTCCGCTGGGCGATCTCGTCGTAGGGCACCTCGGACTCCCCCTGCTCCAGCACCAGAAGCCCATGCCGCTGCCCCACGCCGTGCAGCCGCGCGATGTCGGCGGGCCGACCGAAGCGGTGAACGGCAACGACCGCCGCCGTCCGCGGAGTTATGGCTGCCTCGACAGCGGCCGGGTCGAGGCAGTACGTCAGCGGATCTATGTCGGCGAACACCGGCAGCGCGCCGGCGAGGGCGACGGCCCCGGCAACCTCGGCGTTCCCGAAGGCCGGTACGACAACCTCGTCACCGACTCCGACGCCGGCGGCCCTGAGCATTGCAGCAGTACCCATGCTTCGGATGGTTGTTGCGCAACGTGAACTTCAAGTGACGGAGAACAAAAAAGGGTTGGACCCCGAACCGAAGTTCAGGATCCAACCCTTTGAATAATTGTTCGGCGGCGTCCTACTCTCCCACAGGGTCCCCCCTGCAGTACCATCGGCGCTGTAAGGCTTAGCTTCCGGGTTCGGAATGTAACCGGGC
>NZ_JBSFJW010000036.1:0-90819 GCF_053598255.1 Streptomyces sp. NPDC001157 | reverse complement strand
GGTCCGCGCACTGCGCGGACCCGACGCTGTGTCAGCCGTTGGCGCTGGGGGTGTTGAGGGCTGCGGCGCGGAGGGCGGCTGCCACGCGGACGACCGGTTCGACGGGTGGGTGCGGAAGGCGGGCGAGGAGCAGGCGCCGGTGTTCCTGGGGTCCGCCGCGGACCGGCAGGATGCGTACGCCTGGCGGCGCGGCGGGAGCGAGTGTCGCGGGCACGGTGGTGAGGCCGCAGCCGGCGGCGACCAGCTGGAGCTTGGCGAGCCAGTCGCGGGCGGTGTGGGCGATCTCGGGTCGTTCGTCCAGGCCGGGCCACACTCCCATCAGCCGGTCCTCACCGGAACCGGCGCTCCCGATCCAGCGCTGCCCGCGCAGGTCGGCGACGTCGACGAAGTCGCCACGGGCCAGGGGGTGGCCGGCGGGCACCGCGAGACGCAGGGCCCGTTCGGCGAGCGTCTGCAGGACCAGTGGGGGTGACTCGGTGTCCGGTGGGCGGAACGGTGGCATCGACGCCAGGAGGGCGAGGTCGAGGGTGCCGGCCCGCAGGGCACGCACCAGTGCCGGGGTGCTGCCTTCCCGGCTGACGACGTCGAGCCCTGGATCCGTGCGGCGCAGCATCGCCAGGGCGGTGGGGAGCAGGACGGCTCCGGCGCTGGGGAACCAGCCCAGGCGGACGGTGCCGGACTGCTCGGGCATGCCGGACAGTTCGCGCGCGGTCGCATCGATCTCGTCGAGCACGGTCGCCCCGCGGCGCATCACGACGCGGCCGGCCGCCGTCAGGCGGACTCCGTCGCGCCGCCGTTCCAGCAGCTGAGCGCCTGCCGCCCGTTCGATCGCGGCGATCTGCCGGGACACCGCCGACTGGGTGTAGCCCAGCGTTGCGGCGGCCGCGGTGAAGGTTCCCTGTTCGGCGACCGCGCGCAAGACGCGCAGCGCGGTCAGCGACACATCCGTGAAGTCCATGACGATTGCGCATACTAGCTGTGCTCAACATTCGTTGGACTCATGGGGCCTGCCGTTTCTAGCGTGGCAGGCATGAATGCTTCGCGAATCGCTCTCGTCACGGGCGCCAACCAGGGACTGGGCCGCGCACTGACCGAAGGGCTGGCGGCCCGTATGAGCCCGGACGACCTGGTGCTGCTCACCGGCCGCGACCAGTTGCGTGTGGCGGACGCCGCCCGCGCGGTGGCGCAGCTGCCCGGCACCCGCAGCCAGGTTCAGGGCAGGGTCCTGGACGTCAGCGACACCGGCGCCGTCACCGCACTCGCCGATGAGCTGCGCGCACGGTACGGCGGCGTCGACGTCGTGATCTCCAATGCGGTCGCCCGTGTGCTGCCCGAGGAGTCCCAGGCCGCGCGGGCCGACGAGTTCATCGACGTCTCCAACACCGCCACCCACACGATCCTGCGCTCCTTCGCCCCGATCCTGCGCCCCGGCGGCCGACTGCTCGTCGTGGCCAGCACCCTGGGCACCCTCGGCCACCTCGACCCGCGGCTGCACCACCTGTTCGACGGCGCGAGCCTCGACCAGGTCGAGTCCGCCGTCGAGCACTGGCGCAGCCTGATCCACGACAAGACCGCCGAGGAGGCGGGCTGGCCCCGCTGGCTGAACGTGCCCTCGAAGGTCGCCCAGGTCGCCGCCGTCCGCGCGGTGGCCGCCGAGCGCCGCGAGCGCGACCTCGCCACCGGCACCCTGATCGCCTCCGTGTGCCCCGGCATGGTCGACACCGCCACCTCCCGCCCCTGGTTCAGCGACTACAGCCACGCCCAATCGCCCGCCCGGGCCGCCCGCGCCGTGCTCGACCTGGTCTTCGCCGAACACGTCGATCCGGCCCACTACGGCGAGTTGGTGCGCTTCGGCAAGGCCCTGCCCTGGCACGACGGCACTCCCCCGGTCGAGCAGGACCGGCTGCTCACCCCCTGAGCCCCGGCCGGGTGCATGGGGTGCGCCGCCGTGCGGGGAAGGCCCAGCACGATGCGGACGCCCTGCGGGCCGAGCGGGCCGCGGCCCCTCTCCTTCCCGGCGCTCAGGAGGCGCTGCAAGCTCCGGGCGTCGCCGACGCCGTGTCCCGCCTCGTCCCCGAGGTCGAGCAGCACAGGCCGGCCGGTCCCGCGCGGACGGACCTCCTCGGCGCCCTCGGGGGATGACGGGCGGCACCGAGCACAGCCCGACGGCTCGCGCGGGGGAGCGTCAGCGCCGGGCCACTGCTGCGACACCGCCCCCGTGCTCGCGCCACGCCTGCTCGCGCAGCTCTACCGACAGCAGCAGTTCCACCGCTGTGCAGGCCAGCGCTTCCGTCGCCGCGAGCATCACACGGCGGGCCCGGTCGGAGGCTGCCGCGGTGGCGAACTCGGGGGTGTGGTCGGAGCCGTCCGGATCCATGATCGCGACGAAGGGGTGGATCGCGGGCACCCGTCCGCTGACGTTGCCGATGTCCGAGGAGCCCAGGAACACGCCGGGCGCCGGCGGCGTGAGGTCGATGCCCGCGCGGGCCAGATGCCGGGCGAACCGTACGGACAGGGCCGTACTGTCGCGGAAGTGCTCGTATCGCGGCGTGGCCCGGCCGAACGTGACCGTCGTGCCCATGGCGCGGGCCACGCCCTGTGCGCAGGTCAGCACCTCCCCCGCCAGGTCCTCCAGAGCGGCGGTCGTCGCGGCGCGCAGGCCGAAGAGGCCTTCGGCGTACTCGGGGACGATGTTCGTCGCCAGGCCGCCGTCGGTGACGATGCCCTGGACGTGCGAGCCCTGCGGGAGGCGCGGGCCCATGGCGGCGAGGGCGTTGAACAGCTGGATGAGGGCCGCGAGGGCGTCGATGCCCTCGGTCGGGTTCCCGGTGGGGTGGGCGGCGCGGCCGTGGAAGCCGATGCGGTACTGCGTCTGGGCGGTCAGCGGTGCCCACTGCCAGCTGTGGACGCCGGGATGGAACATCAGGGCGGCGTCGACGTCGTCGAAGACGCCCGCCTCGGTCTCGGTGACCTTGCCGCCGCCGCCCTCCTCGGCGGGCGTACCCACGGCCCATACGGTCCCCGCGCCGTCCCCCAGGACGGCTCGTGCCGCGAGCGCGGCGCCGAGACCGGCCGCGGCGATCAGGTTGTGGCCGCAGGCGTGCCCGAGCCCGGGCAGGGCGTCGTACTCCAGAAGGAGGGCCACCGCCGGCCGGCGGACCGTTCCCGCCCGTGCGGCGAAGGCGGTGGGCATTCCGGCGAGCTCCCGATGCACCGTGAACCCCTCGCGTTCGAGCTCGCCGCTCAGCAGCCGCACCGCCCGGTGTTCCTCGAATCCGTACTCGGGGTCGGCGTGCAGGGCCAGGGCGACCTCCCACAGCCGCTCCGCACGGGCGGCCACCTCCCTCACCACCCGTCCGAGCGCCTCGTCCACCGCGTCCGCCACACCGGCCTCCCGAGGTTTTCCACGTGCGTGTGTGTCTCTGGGCGGGTTCCAACAACTCGGCCTCCCACACCGTTAACCCGCTGCGGACGGGGCACTCGGGGGCTCCGGCGGATCCGGACGGGGAGCCGCCGCTTCCTGGCTGGAGGTGGAAAGGGATGGGACACGGTGGAAACGTCATCGACGAGCTGATGACCGATCACCGGGAGGTCGAGGAGCTCTTCGGCCGGATCGAGGCGCTGCCGTCCGGTGACAAGGACCGCAAGGTGTACGCCGACCAGGCCACGATGGAACTGGTCCGGCACTCGGTGGCCGAGGAGGAGTACCTCTACCCGGCGGTGCGGGAACACCTGGTCAACGGGAACACCATGGCGGACAGGGAGATCGAGGACCACGCCGGCGCCGAGCAGATCATGAAGGACCTGGAGAGCTGCGAAGCGGGCGACGCCGAGTTCGACCGGCTGGTCGCGAGGCTGATGAGCGAGGTCCGCGCGCACATCGCCGACGAGGAGGAGAACCTCTTTCCCCAGCTGCGCACGGCGTGCACGGCGCAGGTGCTCGACGATCTGGGAGACAAGGTCCGCCAGGCCAAGAAGCTCGCGCCGACCCGGCCGCACCCTTCCGCACCGGACACGCCTCCGGCCAACAAGCTGCTGGCGCCGGGTGCCGGGCTGGTCGACCGGCTGCGGGACGCGCTGAGCGGGCGGGGCAAGCACGACTGACGGGACCGACCGGCGCCTGCGCCACCGCCTCTCAGGCGGGTTGTCCCGGCTTGAGCAGGTTCATCAGCTGGTCCTGGTGGAGTGCGGTCACCGGGGCGAGCAGGTCGGGGTGGCGCAGCAGAGCCGCAGCCCGCCGGTCGCTCTCGTCGGGCGCCACCAGGCGCCGGAACGCGGCGGGCGTGGTGGCCGTATGGCTGCCCTCGGCGACCGCGGCCACCGCGCGGCCGGCCAGTTCCGGGTCGCTCAGCAGACAGGCCGCCCAGCTGGCCACGACCTCGTCGACCCAGGTGCGCCAGGCGTGGACGTCCGCGTCCGGGCCGCCTGTGTCGTCCGCGCCGGCGATCCAGTCGAGCCGGGCGGATCCTCCCGGGCCCGCCATGCCGACCAGGGCGGCGTCCACCGGAGTGGGATAGCGCAGCCATGCCGCCACCGTCACGGCCTGGCGGGCCTGCACCTCGCACAGGGCCGAGGCCAGTGCGCCGCCGCCGGAAGGGTAGGCGCAGGTCAGCCACTGGGCGGTCGCCGCGATGAGCGGGGAGAGGTCTGCGAGCACTGCGGGGGCCGTCCGTGCGTGGGGAGAGGGCAGGGGCTGGTGAAAAACGGTAGCTGGCCGGCTCGGGCGGGGACATGCCCGCATCCGGTCCGGTGACGTGGCATCGACCACAGCGGCGCGGGAACCCGGTGGGTGTCTGTACGCGCCCACCCCTTGGAGAGGTCATGAGTCTTCTGCGTCTGGTCGGCCGCCCCATGCTCGCCTCCATGTTCGTCTCCGGTGGTCTGAACACGCTGCGCGCTCCCGAGGAGGTCGCTCCCGTGGCCGAGCCCGTCGTCCAGCCGGTCACCGAGCGGGTCGAGGCCCTGCCGGACCGCACCGAGCAGGTCGTACGGCTCAACGGCGCCGTGCAGGTGGTGGCGGGTCTGCTGCTGGCGAGCGGCCGGTTGCCCCGGCCGGCCGCGCTGGCCATCGCGGCCACGCTGGTGCCGACGACGCTTGCGGGTCACCGTTTCTGGGAGGCGGACGACCCCGAGGAGCGCGCCCAGCAGCGCATCCACTTCCTCAAGAACCTGTCGATGCTCGGCGGTCTGCTCATCGCGGCCGACGACACCGCGGGCGCCCCCTCGCTGGCGTGGCGTGGCCGTCATGCCGCCCATGATCTGCGGCGCGATGCCCATCTGGTGCGCCGGTCCGTGCGGGCCACGGCCCGGCCCGCCGCCGCGGTCGGCGGGGTCCGGGCCCGGCTGGCGCGCTGATCACCCGCGGGCGAGGAACCGTTCGAGGGTCGTGGTCAGTTCCGCCGGCTTCTCCACCGGCAGTTCGTGGCCGGCGTCGATGATGCGGACCTCGGCGTCCGGGTAGGCCTTGGCCATACGCAGCATCTGCTGCACCGGCAGCTGGATGTCGTGGTAGCCGTGGATCAGGAGGGTGGGTACGCGGATCTCGCCGACCCGGTCCAGGACGTCGAAGGCGCGCATGGCGCCGTAGAGCGTCATGACGACCTCGCGCGGGGTGGCGGCGGACGCCTTGATGCAGGCGCGGACCTCCTCGCGGGGGTAGCCGGGGGCGAAGGCGCGCTGGATGTTGGTGGCGACGAACAGCTTGTAGGGCACCAGCGTCGAGGCCGCCATCAGCAGTCCGCGGCCGCGGCTGTAGGTCATACGGGCGATGGAGTCGACCAGCACGAGCCGCTCGACGCGCTCGGAGTGGTCGAGGGTGATGGTCTGCGCGATCATGCCGCCCATCGAGTGGCCCACGAGGACGGCCCGTTCGACTTCGAGGTGGTCGAGCAGAGCAAGGACGTCGGCGGCCAGTTCCGCGACGGTGGGCACCCCCGCGCCGCTGCTCTCGCCGTGGCCGCGCAGATCGAGGCGGATCACCCTGCGCTTCTCGGCGAAGTGCGCCATCTGGTGGTCCCAGCGGTGGCGGTTGGCGGTCCAGCCGTGGATGAACACCAGGGGCACACCGTCGCCGTCGCGGGGGCCCTCGTCGTCGTACGTCAGCGCTGCGCCGTCGACTTCGAGCTGCGGCATGGTGCCTCCTGGATACGGTCCGGTTACTGGCGAGTACGTTAGCGGTCGGCGGGGCCCTCGTCACCGGCGTTCGCCGAGGAAGTCGAGGATGTGCCCGAAGACGTCGAGGGCGGCGCCCCGACCGAGGAAGGTGTCCAGGTGGCCGTAGCCGGGGATCTCGGTGTACGTCACGTCCAGGTGCGGGTGGCGGCGGGCGAGGACGTCGCGGCACAGCTGCTGGGAGTCCAGCCACAGGCCGTTGTCGCTGCCCGCCAGGAGCAGGAGCGGGCTGTCGATCCCGTCTGCGGCATCGAGGGCGTTGGGCGGTAGGGCCGCGTAGCGGTGGTCGGTGTCGTGCCAGCGGACCACAGTGCGGGCCAGTTCGATGCGGCGCAGATGCGGCAGGATCCACAGGGGCGCGGGGCCGAGGAGGTCGGCCAGCCGGTTGTGGGTGGTCTCGGTCAGGTGCTCGTGGACGAAGAGCGAGGCACCCGTGCCCCATGCCGAGTGGTGCAGGATCTGGCAGGTGGGATCGGGGCAGCTCGCCTTGCGGGAGGCCAGTGCGAACAGGGGCGTGTACTTGGAGCGCAGCCCCACCGTGCGGAAGTCGACGGGGATGTGGTCGAGACGGGACTTCAGCAGTTCCCCGGCCAGGGACATGCGCAGTGAGGTGCGGCCGCCGAGTTTCGGCGTGAGGAACACGCCCTGCGCCACCACGCCCGCCAGGCCCGGGACCAGGCCCGCCGTCATGCTCAGCGACAGGGTGAGGGCGCCGATGCAGTGGGCCACGGCGAACAGCGGGCGGTCCTCGCCGATGCGGGCGCGGATGTGGGAGATGGCGGCGGGGATGTCGTACAGGGCGACGTCGTCGTAGGTGTATTTCCGGCCGGTGGCGTTGTAGGGCAGGCGGCAGCTGCCGCGCCAGTCCAGCAGCCACGGCTCGTAGCCGTCGTCGAGCAGGACGTCGACGAGGTTGCGGATCTCCGGCAGCAGGAACATGTCGGCGGAGGCCGTGTGGCCGTGCAGCAGGAGCACTGCGGGGCGGTCCCGCTCGCCGGTTTCGATGCGGGTCAGGCCGAGGCGGACGCCGTCCGGGGCGTGGAAGGGGATCTCCTCGACCCGCCGCGGGTCGAGACGGTGGTGCAGGGGGCGCAGGGTGGGGGTGGTTCTGACCTTGCGGAGGGCCGGCCTGGTGGTGGGTTTCGTCGCCTTGAAGATCATCGGTTGTGCTCCGTGGGGTGCTGGGTGCGGCGCAGGTCGAGGAGGTCGGCGGCGGCCCTGGTGAAGGGGCCGAGCAGACCGCGGCCCATCTGGAGGCCGAACCAGGCGAGCCAGGTCAGCTTGGCGGCGCGCTGCTCCCGGCCGGTGAGACGGGGGTCGACATTGATGCCGTCGATCTGGTCGCGTACGTAGCTGTCCGCGGGTACGACCAACTCGCCGGCCAGGAGGGCGGGTTCGCCCTCGCGTCCGATCTCGATGCTCAGGGCACGGGTCTGGCGCCAGATGTCACGGCGGGCGCGGGCGTGTTTGCGGCCCTCCAGCCACCAGCTGCCGCCCTCCGCATCGCGCAACAGCAGCCGGTAGCGCAGGAGTTGGTGGGTCAGGCCGTGGTGTTCGGGGATGCCCTCCTCGGGGCGGATCCACACGTCGCCGCGTTCCACGGTCAGCGGGTCGGGGTGTGCGGCCGGGCAGGCAAGGTGTCCGCGTACGTCGATGCGGCGCTCGGTGACGAGCTGGTGCATGCTCGCGATGGAGAGAGTCAGCGTCATCGAGCAGGGCGTTTCGGCGGGGGCTGCGACCGGGCCCACATGCCCCTCGGTGGTCTCCGTGAACCAGAGGTAGGGCTGGTCGTCCTTGTGCGGCAGCCGGGCCAGGCCGTCTTCCGCCAGCCGCTCGAAGGTCTTGAGCTGTGCGCGGGCGTCGTAGCGGGTGGCCGGTGGCAGGCCGAGGGCCTCGACGAGGTGGGCGGTGCGTTCGTCGCCGGCCGCCGGTCCCTTGAGGGTGGCCTCGCACAGCTTGAGTGCGGTGGGGCTCTGCAACACCCGGGACAGGAACGTCAGTTCGGGTATCGGTTCGGCCTGCAGGCGGGCCAGGGTGTCGGTGCGCCAGTCGTCCCAGTCCTTGACGCGCACGTGCATGCCACCCAGGGCCATGTCCTGTACGACGTCGTCGAGGGTGTTGGGTACGCCGGTCAGGTTGTAGTCGAAGCCCCAGGCGTCGGGTTCGCAGATGACGCCGACCGCGACCCGGCTCACCCAGTCCACCGGGGCGGAGTTGAGGTAGCGGAACGCGGGAACCGTGCGGAAGCGGCCGAAGGCCGAGACCAGGCCGCTGGAGAGGTCCTGGGGGTTGTAGGCGCCGGTCCTGGTGTGGCCGCCGATGCCTCCCGGGCGCAGGGCGGTGACGATCAGGCCGTGGTCGCGGGCGCGGCGCAGCGCGACCTCCGCGGCCCACTTGGTCTGGTCGTAGCCCGCGATGAGGCGGTCGGCGTGGGCCAGGGGGTCGTCCTCGCCCATGGAGGTGATGCCGACCTCGTTGAAGACGGCGATGGAGGAGATGTGGTGCAGGGGTTTGGGGCGGCCGGCGGCCGCCAGTTCGGCCAGGGCGAGCGTGCCGAGGACGTTGCTGGCGCGCAGTGACTGGTAGCCGCGCAGGAAGTCCACGGCTGCGGCCACGCCGACGATGCCGTCCAGTTCGTGCGCGAGCTCGCTCCACCGTTCCTCGCTCAGGCCGAGGTGCGGGCGGCGGATGTCGCCGGGCAGCACGGTGATGCGGCGGCGGACCTCCGTCGACCAGGGCAACCGGTAGCTGCGCAGGGCCTCGCCGAGCCGGGTCTCGGCCGCTTCCTCGTCGGCGGCGCGTACCAGGCAGTACACATGGGCGTCGCTGTGGCGCAGCAGGTCCAGGAGCATGTGGCTGCCGAGGAAACCGGTCGCGCCGGTGAGCAGGATCCGGCGGTGCGGCAACGGCTCGGGAGCGGCGATGAACGGAAGGCGGTCGGCAAGGGCGAGGTCGGCCAGGATCTGGTCGAGGTCTTCGCGGCGGGCGGCGGTGTGCGGCGCACGGGCGGGCTCGGACAGCCGTGCGGCCGGGGGCGGTGGTGTGCGGGGAGAGGGGACGATCGGCGCGGTCGTCGTTCCGGCCGTCGGTTGTCCCGCGGTGGTGACCGGGGGGGCAACGGCCCTGATTCCGGGGATCCGTGCCCAGCGGCGGGCGAGACTGCTCGGGCGGGCGTCGGCGAAGACCTCGTCCAGATCGACCTCGATGCCCAGTTCCTGCTCCAGCTCCGCCACGAGTTCCACCGCGTTCACGGAACTGCCGCCGGCGTCGAAGAAGTCGGTGTCCGGCGAGAGAGGTCCCTCGGGCAGATGGCGGCCGGCCGCCGCGGCGATGACGGCGGCGAGCACGTCGACGTCCGGGGGCGGGGGCGGATCCGTGTCGGGCGCCCCGTCCGCGGCGGTGGTGGAGTGTGCGGCTACGGCAGCCGGAACGACCCTCGCCAGCAGATCGCTCACACTCAGACCGCTTCCGCCGCGCTCGATCGACTCCGCCGTCGCCCGCTGACCGGCGTACGTCGACGCGTCCTCGCTCATCTCACGCATCAGTGCCCTTCACCCTGTCGGCAGCCATGTCCTCGGTTCCTCTCCTCTTGCTCTCTGCTTCGTCGTCGGTCACTGCTGCCAGGAGCGGAACGCCCGCAGGTGTTCGGGCGTGACCACGCACTCCAGGCGCTCGTCGTCCTGCTCTCCCCCGCCCAGGGCGGCCAGCAGCCGACGGGCCGGTGCATTGCGTTCGGTGCGCTGCGCGGTCAGCCGGACCTTGGTGCAGCCGAGGTCGTCGGCACGGTCGGCGAGCCACTGCAGCAGGCGTTCCTCGACGCCCCGGCCGAGGGCGCGGCAGCTCATCAGCCAGGCCGGTACGTCGAGCCGGTCGCCGTCCGCACGCAGGGCGAGGAGGGCGATCTGGCCGTAGTCGCCGAACCGGTCCCGGGCCGCTGCGGTCCACACCTCGCTGTGCTCGCTCCAGCGGGCGACGTCGTGGCCGTCGTCGGAGCGCGGGTGGAGGGTGAACTGGTTGGTGCGGCACACCAGTTGCTCGGCCCGGAGGACGTCGGTGGCGGTCAGGGGCCGGATGTCGACCTCCAGTCGCAGCCCGGCCAGGAACTGCTCGAAGCCGGCCTGCTCGCGGGCGGTGTCCCGCTCCCTTTCCTGTTCGTAGAAGCGGGCGCGCAGCGCGTCCTCGGACGTTGCCGCCGACGGCACCAGCGGCCACAACCGCCCCAGGAACGCTTCGAATTCGGGTGTCGGCGGGCAGGTGACCGCGAGCATCTGCGGCAGCGCCGAGCGGACCTTGGCGATCTCGGCGGGGTTGTCGTCGAGGAACAGGAAGCTGTCCAGGCCGAGGTTGAGCGTGCGCGCCGCCTCGGCGAGGCGGTCCGGCTTGGGGCCCCAGGCGGCGGAGAGCACGCTGAAGTGTTCCGGCTTCAGCAGACTGTCCGGGCGGTCCAGGACCGCGCGCACCGTGTTCTCGTCGTTGTTGCTGACCAGCACCAGCAGCGCGCCGGCCGCACGCCACTGGAGCAGCCTGCGGGCCAGCAGGGCCCGGGGACCGGTCAGGTCCACCGCCCCGGGGCCGATCTCCCCGGCCACCCCGCCCCACAGGGTCTCGTCGCCGTCCACGGCGATCACCTTCGGCGCGGGGCGGCGCACGGCCTGCACGACTTCGGCGAGACGCAGGGCGACGGCCGCCTGGAAGTGGGGGGTGAAGGGCAGGTGGGCCAGACGCTCGGTGCGTTCGTCGAAGCGTTCCTCGACGGCGTGCCGGCTGGTCCAGTCGTCGGGGCCGAGTACGGCTGTTGCGGGCAACTCGGCGAGGTCGGCGGCCAGTTCGTGCTCCCAGCGCCGCAGGCGCTCCGGGGTGTGTGCGGCGGGCAGGAAGCCGACGATCAGCGGCTTGCGGGTGCGCTCGGCCAGGGCCCGCAGGGCGGCGGGGTAGGCGGTGCGCAACTCGGTGAGCAGCGCGTCGTCCACCGGCCCGAACCGCTCCAGGTCCGCCGCCCGCAGCAGCACCACGCCCACTGCCGTCGCCGGGTCGGCGAAGACGCCGGACGGATCCCGAAGGCCCGCCAGCACGTGGTGGTACGGGGCTTCCGCGATGGTCGTCGCGGTGTCGTCCGGTGCCGCGTCGTTGAGGGCCGCCTCGCACATCAGGGGCAGGTTGCCGAGGGCGAAGGTGGCGGCGAGGGCGAGTGCGGGGCGCGGGGCGGCCTCCGTGCCAGGGCCGGGCTGTCCGGCAGCAGGCGCCGTACCCACCGGCTGCGAGGCGTCCTCGACGATCTCCGCGAGCAGCCGGACCAGCTCCTCCCCCAGCCCCGTGACGGTGGCCGTGTCGAGGATGTCGAGGTTGTGGTCGAGCCGGAGGCGGCCGGCCTCCGGCGTCACGGTGATCATGAGGTCGAGGTCGGAGTGGCCGGTCCCCACCGGCAGCACCTCCAGGCCGGTGAGGCTGCCCGCGGCACGGACGTAGTTGAAGTACACCTCCACCAGTGGCGCGTCGGGCCGGTACAGGCCCTGCCTGGCCAGCACCGGCAGGACGTCCGAGAACATCGCGCCCTTGGTGAGGATCTTCTCCAGGCGGCTGTCGGTGCGGCGCAGCACGTCCTCGATCCGCTCCTGCGCCCTCGCCTCGGCGGGGAAGGGCACCGGTACGCCGAAGAAGCCCACCGCGTCGAACGCGTCGGCGTGGATGCGGGTGTCGACCGGTACGGCGAGGACGAAGCGTTCCCGGTCGCGCAGCCGGGCCAGCAGCACGGTCAGGGCGCCCAGGCAGAAGGCGGCAGGTGTCACGGCGAGGCCGCTCGCGGACACCGACACCCGTTCCATGAGGCCGTCGGGGATCGCCACGCTCACGCTGCCGGCCCGGTACGAACGTGCGGCCGGACGCGGCTGCGTGAGCGTCAGGTCGAGGCGCTCACTGCCGTGGAAGGCCTCACGCCACTCGGCCGCGCCGGTTCCGGGGCCCTCCCCCGGCTGCTGGGCCTCGATCAACAGGTCCAGGTCGCGGTTGGTGACCGTGCCCGGAAGGGCGGTGCCGGACAGTTCGGTGTCGATCTCGGCGGCCACCAGCAGCAGGGACTGCAGGTCGCTGACCGCGTGGTGGGCGCCGTACAGCAGGATCTGGCCACGCTCACCGCCGTCGAGGAGTTCGAACCGCCACAGTGGGGGCTGTGTGAGGTCGAACGGCGGCTCCAGCAGCCGGCGGAGCCGGTCGGCGGCGTCGAGTTCGTCGGCTGCGGGTACGGCCGTCCAGCGCAGCAGCGGCTGTGCGGGCTCCCGCTCCACCCGCAGCTGCCTGCCTCCCTCGCTGCCGGTGACGATCGCGGTGCGCAGCGCTGCGTGCCGGGCGGCCAGGCGGGTGAGGATGCCGGTGAGCGTGGCACGGGTGGTCGCGGTGGTGAGGCGTACGGCGAGGCCGACGGCATGGGCCGCGGCCGGCATGTCCGGCCGGGCGCTGCGCAGCAGGCGCACGACGTCGCGGGTGGCCGGGCGCTGTTCGCTGTCCGGCACTTCGGTGGCCGCTTCGGTCCGGGGTGCCACTGTGCTGCGTTCGGGCAGGGCCGCGGCCAGGGCTTGGGCGAGGCCTCGGATGTCGGTGGCCGAGAAGACGGCGGCGGACGGGAGTTCGGCGCCCAGCTCCCGGGCGAAGGCGTTGCGCAGCCGCACGAGCATCAGGGAGTCCAGGCCCAGTTCCTTCAGGCCCGTGGTGGCGGAGGCGTCGACGGCGCCGCCGGAGACCTGGCCCACCCTGGCGCGCACATATGCCTCGAGCCGGTCCGTGCGCTGTTCGTCCGTCGTCGCCGCGAACACCTGCTTGACCAGGTCGTCGGAGCCGTGCGGGTCCGTCGGCACCGTGGCCAGGTCGGCCAGGAGGGGGCGGGTGCGTGCGGCGTCGGGGTCGAGGGCGAGCAGCTCCCAGTCCAGGGCGAGGGGGGCGAGTTGGCGGCGTTCGGTGGCCAGGACGCGGTCGAAGAGTTCGCCGCCCTCGGCGGGAGTGAAGGCAACGAGGCCCGAGCGGCTGGTCTCGGCGGCCCGGGTGGCGTCGGCCGCGACCATGCCGACGCCGGACCACGCGCCCCAGTCCAGGCTGAGCGCGCGCCTCCCGGCGAGGGAGAGGTGGTGGGCCCAGGCGTCGAGGAAGGCGTTGGCCGCCGCGTAGGGCCCCTGGCCGGCCGAGCCCAGCAGGCCGGCCGCCGAGGCGAACAGGACGAGGTTCTCGGCCTCGGGGACGAGCTGGGTGAGCAGGGTGGTGCCCAGCACCTTGGGGGCCAGGACGTTCAGGACGCGTTCTTCGCTCAGGTTCGCCACCGTGGCGTCGTCCAGGACGCCCGCGGTGTGGACGACCGTGGTGATCGGTCCTGCTTCCCGTCGTACGGCGTCCAAGGCGTCCGCAAGGCTGCCGCGGTCGGCCACGTCGGCACGGACGACGTGCACGGTGACGCCGCGCTCCTCCAGTCCCTCGATCCAGGCCGCCGCTTGCGGAGTGGGCGCGCTGCGGCCCAGCAGAGCCAGCTGCCGGGCGCCGCGCCGTGCCAGCCGCTCGGCGACGACGCGGCCGAGGCCGCCCAGACCGCCGGTGATCAGGTGGACGCCGTCGCGGTCGGCGCCGTCACGGGCGCCGTCGTCCGGACGGGTGCGGGCCAGGCGCGGCACCATGCGGTCCGCGCCGCGCAGCGCGACGAGGCGTTCGTCGTCGGCGTACCGCAGCTGCGTCCACAGGGCGTCCACGCCGTCCGTGGGCGGCAGGTCGATCAGGGTGGTTTTCAGCTCCGGGTGCTCCTGGGCGAGGGCGAGCCCGAAGCCCCAGCCCAGGGCCTGTTCGGGACGGGTCACCTGCGTGCTGTCGCCGGCGGCCTGGCTGCCCCGGACGACGGTGAACAGGCGGGGCGCCGGGCCCTGCGCCCGGTCGGTGAGCGTCCGAACCAGGTGCAGGGTGCTCAGGCAGCACAGCCGCGCCGCCTCCTGCGCGGTGCGCGGATCGCCGATCGGCGGGGCGTCGAGCGCGGACAGCTGCACGATGCGCTCGGGTGCCGCGTCCGCGAAGGCATCGTCGAACAGGCGGGTCAGGTGCTGCGGATCCGCTGGGTCCAGCACATAACGGCCGGGGCTCTGGACGTCGTATGCCTCGCCCCTGCGGGCGATCACATGCGGAACCGAAGCAGCGTCGAGGCGGTCGGCGAGTTCAGCGGTGACGCCCGTCTCGTCCGCCAGGATCAGCCAACTGCCCTGCGCGGGCGCCTGCTTGGCGGGTGGGCGCGGCTGCCAGCGGGTCTCGAACAGGGCGCCGTCCAGTGGGGAGAGCGCGGCGAGCTCGAACTCCTCGACGGCGAGCAGGAGTTGCTCGTCCTCGTCGTACAGTCGCAGGTCGAGGGTTGCTCTGTCACCGTCCACGGAGCGCAGTCGGCATGTCGTCCATACGGGAGTCGTACGGCGTCCGGTGAAGTGCAGCCGTCCGGCTCCGGCGGGTACGAAGGCCCGCCCCGCGGGTGTGTCGTGCGGCAGGGCGGCCGTGTGGAAGGCGGCGTCGAGGACAGCCGGGTGCAGGAGATGACCGGCGGCGGGCCGCGGGGCAAGCCGTCCCCACGCGGCCGAGTCGCCGCAACCACCCTGCTCCAGACCACGGAAGGCCGGGCCGTATGCGATGCCGAGGGCGGCGAGCTGGGCGTAGACGGCGGACAGGTCGGCCTCCTGGCCGCACTGTTCGCGCAGGACAGCCGGCGATTCGCCCTCGTCCGGCGCTCGGTCGCCGCCGACCCGGGTGACACGCCCGGTGACATGGCGTTCCCAGCGCGCGGAGGGCGCGGCCGAGGCGATGGTGAAGTGACGCGAGCCGTCCTCGGTGGGCCGCAGGACCAGTTGCAGCCGCACCGGCCGCCGCGCGTCCAGACGCAGCGGCTGGTCGAACCTGACGTCGGCCAGCGCCACTTCGCCGCCGCGCTGCACGGCTGATGCGGCCTCGATCGCCATGTCCAGGAAGGCCGCGGCGGGCAGCCAGACCTCGCCGGTGACGCGGTGGTCGGCGAGATAGGCGAAGCGTCCCTCGCGCAGGTCGAGCTCGGTCTGGAAGATGTGGCGGTCCGCCTCGTCGCTGGCCTCGATGTGCGTGCCCAGCAAGGGCGAGAGGCCGCCGGTCGGCGAGGCCGGCGTGCGCCAGTGGCGTTCGCGGGCGAAGGCGTAGGTGGGCAGGTCGACACGGCGGCCGGACGGGAAGAGTGCCTGCCAGTCTGGGGTGTGCCCGGCCGTGTACAGCTCCCCCACCCTGCGCAGCAGGTCGTCGTAGCCACCCTCCTCGCGGCGGAGCGAGGCGATGCTCACGGCGTCGATGATTCCGGCTTCCGCGGCGACCGACTCGATGGCGGAGCCGAGCGAGGGGTGCGGGCTGAGCTCGACGAAGTACCGGTACCCGTCGTCCAGCATCCGCCGGATCGTCTCGCCGAAGCGGACCGGCTCACTGAGGTTGCGGTACCAGTACCCGGCATCCAGCAGGTCTCCCGGCAGCGGTTGTGCCGTCACGGTCGAGTACAGCGGCGTCCTGGTCTGCGCGCCCACGACGGTGCGGATGCGGTCGAGGAGGTCGTCGCGCAGCGGTGCCATCAGGGGGGTGTGGGAGGCGAACGGGGTGGACAGCCGCCGGGCGGGGATCTGCAGTTCCCGGCACTGGCCGAGCAGTTCGCTCAGCGCGTCCGCGTCGCCGGAGACGGCCGTGGACTGCCCGCTGTTGACCGCAGCGACGAACAGCCGCCCCGCATACGGCTCCAGCAGCTCCTGCGCCCGGGTGCCCGAGAGCTCCAGGGCGAGCATGCCGCCTTTCCCGACCAGCGGTACGGCCGCCCGGGCGCGGCCGCAGACCACGGTCACGGCGTCCTCGATGGTCAGGGCGCCCGCGCTGTAAGCGGCAGCGATCTCGCCCAGGCTGTGTCCGACCACGGCGTCCGGGGCGACACCGAGTGCACGCCAGGCGGCGGCCAGCGCGGCGTTGACAGCGAACAGGGTCGGCTGCAGGTACTCGGTCCGGCCCAGCGGGGCCAACTCCTCCGGCGCGCGCAGGACGTCGAGAACCGACCAGCCCGCGTGCCGGCGGACCGCCTCGTCCACGCGGGTCAGCTCGTCGCGGAAGGCATCCGAGTCGGCCATCAACTGCACGCCCATGCCGGGCCATTGGCCGCCGTGCCCGGCGAACACGAAGGCCACCTTGCCGGACGGCTCCTCGCGACGCGCCGTAACGGGCCGTCGTCCACCGGCCAACTCCTTCAGCTCTGCCAGTAGTTCGTCCCGGTCACCTGCCACCAGCGCGGTGCGCCGCTCGAAGTGGCTGCGGTGGAGCGCCAGGGTGTGGGCCACGTCCGGCAACGCCGTGTCACCGGTCAGGTGCTCGGCGAGCCGTGCGGCCTGTCCGCGCACCGCGTCCTCGGTGCGCGCCGACAGCACGAACAGCCGCTTGACCGGCGCGGGCTCAACCTTCGCACTGGGTGTGTCGACCGGCGGCGCCTCCTCCACGATCACGTGTGCGTTGGTTCCACTGATGCCGAAGGCGCTCACTCCAGCACGCCGCAGCCGCTCACCGGCCGGCCACGCCACCGCCTCTCGGAGCACCTGCAGCCCGCTGTCGGCCCAGTCCACGTGCCGGCTGGGGGTGTCGGCATGCAGGGTGCGGGGCAGCATCCCGTGCCGCAGCGACTGGATCACCTTGATCAGCCCGGCCACACCCGAAGCCGCCTGCGCATGGCCGATGTTCGACTTGAGCGAGCCCAGATACAGCGGCCGGCCGGCGGGCCGCGAGGCGCCGAAGACCTCCGCGAGGGCGTTCGCCTCGATCGGGTCGCCGAGTGTGGTGCCGGTCCCGTGCGCCTCCACGTAGTCGATGTCGGCCGGGCCGAGTCCGGACAGCTCCAACGCCCGCCGGATCACCTGTTCCTGCGCCGGACCGTTCGGCGCGGACAGCCCCTGACTGCGGCCGTCCTGGTTCACCGCGGTCCCGCGCAGTACGGCCAGCACCTCGTCCCCGTCGCGGTGGGCGTCGCTCAGCCGCTTCAGTACGACCATGCCCGCGCCCTCGGCCCAGACCGCGCCGTCGGCGGCATCCGAGAAGGAGCGGCACCGGCCGGTCGGGGACAGACCGCGCAGCCGGCTGAACTCCACGAAGGTCTGCGGGGTGACCATGAGCGTCGCCCCGCCCGCCAGGGCCAGGTCGCACTCACCGGCGCGCAGGGCCTGCGCCGCCAGGTGCACCGCCACCAGAGAGGACGAGCAGGCCGTGTCCACGGTCAGGGCCGGGCCGTTCAGCCCGAGCGTGTAGGCCAGCCGGCCCGAGGCCACGCTCAGGGCCGAGCCGGTGCCGACGTAGCCGTCCAGCTCCTCCAGCCGCGCCCCGGCCAGATAGTCCCCGGAGAACATGCCGACGTACACGCCGGTGGTGCTGCCCGCCAGTTCGGCGGGCACGATCCCGGCGCGTTCCACGGACTCCCAGGCCGTCTCCAGCAGCAGCCGCTGCTGCGGGTCCATGGCGGCGGCCTCCTTCGGTGTGATGCCGAAGAACGACGCGTCGAAGGAGTCGATGTCGTCGAGGAAGCCGCCCTCGCGGGCGTACGACTTGCCCGGCGCCTCCGGGTCGGGGTCGTAGAGCGACTCCACGTCCCAGCGCCCGGCCGGGAACGGGCCCACCGCGTCGCGGCCCTCCGCAACCAGCCGCCACAGTTCCTGCGGGGAGGCGACCGCGCCCGGCAGACGGCAGGCCGTGGCGATGACGGCCACGGGCTCGTCGGACGCGGGCGCCGTCGTACGGGCCTGCACGACCGGTGCGGTGGGGTGCAGCCTGCCGCCGTCCGGTGCGAGCGCGGTGGCCAGCAGGTGGTCGGCGAGGCGGGCGGGAGTGGGTTGGTCGAAGAGCAGGGTGGCGGGCAGCCGGACGCCGATGCGGGTGCCGAGACGGTTGCGCAGGTCGACGGCCGTCACCGAGTCCATGCCCAGGTCGCGCAGCGGCTGGTCGGGGCGGACGGACCGGGGCGAGGGCAGGCCCAGGGCATGGGCGGCTTCCTCGCACACCAACTCCAGGACCCGGGCGGCGCGTTCGGTGTCGCTCAGCCGGGCCAGACGGTCCGCCAGTCCGCGGCCTGCCTGCCGGTCGGGACGGGGCGAGGGCAGCAGGGAGGTCCACAGCGCGCCGGTGGCCGCCGCGTTGTCGCGCAGGCGGGGCAGGTCCAGATGCCAGGCGAGCAGGTGCGGTGTGCCGCGGCGCAGGGAGAGTTCCACCAGGGCGCGGCCCTGCTCAAGGGTGAGGGTGCGGTGGCCCAGGCGGGCCATCCGCTCCAGGTCGGCGTGTTCGGCGGCCAGGCCCTCGCCGGCCCAGGCGCCGAAGGAGATCGAGGCGGCGGGCAGGCCCAGCGCCCTGCGGTGGTGGGCCAGTTGGTCGAGGAAGACGTTGGCGGCCGCGTAGTTGGCCTGCCCGGCGTTGCCGACGACACCGGCGGCCGACGAGATCAGCAGGAACAGCTCCAGCGGCAGCTCTGCGGTCAGCCGGTGCAGATGGGCGGCGCCGTCGACCTTGGGGCGCAGCACCTGGGCGAGCCGTTCGGGTGTCAGCTCGGCGATCACCCCGTCGGCCAGGACTCCGGCGCAGTGCACCACGCCGCGCAGCGGCAGCTCGTCACCGACGTCGGCGAGCACACCGGCCAGGGCGGTCGCGTCCGCGACGTCACAGGCGGCCACCTCGACGTCGGCACCGAGTGCGGTCAGCTCCGCGACGACCTCGGCGGCCCGCGGGTCGGCCGGCCCCTGACGGGAAGTCAGCAGCAGCCGCGGTACGCCCCGTTCGGCCAGCAGGCGGGCTGTCTGCCGGCCGACCGCGCCCAGGCCGCCGGTGATCAGCGCCGTGCCGTCGGTGGGCACGAGAGGAGGGCGGCCGACGAGGTCGAGGACTACGGGACGGCCGGACGCCTCGCGGCGGAGTAGCGCCTCGCGCGCGGCGGTGATCGGGAGGACGTGGGGATGTCGGGGTGCGTGGACGGCGGCGCTCAGGGCCTCGGCCGACCGTTCGCCCTCGGCCGCGGAGGGCACCGCGACAGCCGCCGTGAACGGCAGATCGTCCGGAACCGCGGCGACCAGCCGCGCGTCCACGACCAGCTCGGACCCGGGCGTGGCATCGGTGAGGACGACGACCCGTGTGCCTTGCGCAAGGCCCTCGACCTCGGGACCGACCTCGGTGAGCACACCGGCGCAGAGGGTGTGCGTGGGATGCAGGCCGATGGCCTGCACCTCGATCCGCACCTGGGCGGGACCGATCGGCTGACGCGCCGCCGGGCGCAGGGTGACGTCGGCCGGGAGGCCGGTCAGCTGATAGCAGTCCCCGGCCGGGATCCGCAGCACGTCGGCCGGGCGGGCTCGCACCAGGCGCGGCACCAGCAACTCGCCATCCCTCAGGGCGAGTTCGGGCTCGTCGCCATGAGTGACGGCAGCCGATATCGCGGTCGCGGCATCGTCACTGTCGATGCCGCCGTCGAGGTCGAGCAGGGTCAGGCCCAGGTCCGGGTGTTCGCTGCGGGTGCTGCGGGCCAGGCCCCACAGCACCGACTGCGCCAGGCCCGGCACGGTGTCCGCGTCGCCGGTCGCGACCGCACCGCGGGTCACCCACAGGGTCCGCGCGGGCGCCTCGTGCGGCGCGAGGGTGGTGAGTTCCTGCACCTCCGTGAGGGCTTCGGCCGCCAACTCGCCTGCCGCAGCGGCCGGTTCGGCGTCCACCGCCGGACGCGGCCAGAGCCGTACGACGATGTCGGCACCCGACTCGTGCAGCTCGACTCCCGCCGCGGTGAGGCCGCGTACGATCGCCTCGACGTCCGGGTCCGTGGGGTCACCGATCACCGTCCAGGTCGCCCGGTCGCGTGCGGTGGGTGCTGCGGGCGGCGCCGTCCACGCCACTTCGTACAGGTGCCTGGCGTGCTCCGAGCCCGCGCGCAGGTCTGACGGGTCGGCGGCCCGCAGCCGTACGCCTTCCAGGCGGCCTGCCGGGATGCCGTCCGTGTCCCACAGCTTCACGTCCAGGACGAGGTCTCTCCCGGAGCCGCCGACACGCCGCACCACCGCGGTCAGTTCGCCCGCCCCACCCGGCGGGAGGACACAGCGGCCCACCGCCACCGGCAGCAGCGCCCGCCGCTCGGACGTGTCGAAGGCGGCGGCCGCCTGCAACGCGGCATCCAGGAGCGCCGGATGAACCGGATACGCCTCGGCCGCGTCCCCGGCCGCAGGTGGCAGCACGAGCCGCGCCAGCACCTCGTCCTCGGCGGTCGCGACCACCGACCGTACGCCCCGGAAGGCCGGGCCGTAGCGAAGCCCGAGCGCGGCGAGCCGCTCGTACGTGTCCTCGCCCCACACCTCCGCAGCCGTCTGCGGCCACACCGGCGGCGAGACATCCGTGTCGGGGCCGGGTTCGGCCGCCGACGCGGTGGCGTGCAGGGTCCAGCCCGCCGTCTCCTGGCCGCGCGGGCGACTGTGCACGGTGATTTCCGGTACGGAAGCGGAGGTGTCCACCTCGACCGACACCTCGACCGGGACGGCCTCGGGCAGGGTCAGGGGCGCGAGCAGCAGCAGATCGGCCAGGTCATAGGGGGTGTCGGGGCGGGCGACGGCGAGCGCTGCGCGGCACAGCTCCATCAGAGTGGTGCCCGACACCACCGTCTGCCCGAACACTGTGTGGTCCGGCAGCCATGAGGTGGTGGCCGGGGACCACTCGTTGCGGAAGGTCCAGCGGGTCGCGTCGGCCGACTGCAACTGGATGCCGAGGACCGGGTGGGCTGCGCGGTCGAAGAGGTTGGGGCCGGCCGCTGTGGTGTCGGGTTCGGTCCAGTGGCGCTGTGCGTCCCAGGCGTACGTCGGCAGGTCGGCGGCCGCCGTGTCGGGAACGAGACGCCGCCAGTCGATGGGGCGGCCCTGGACGTGGAGTTCGGCGGCCGCGCGGTCCAGGCAGGCGGGTCCGGGTTCGTCGCGGCGCAGTGATCCGACGGCGACCAGGTCGTGCCCATGGTCCTCACCCACGGTCGTGACGGCGGTGAGCAGGGCAGGGTGAGGGCTCAGCTCGACGAAGCAGCGGTAGCCGTCGGACGCCATCCGCTGCACGGTCGGCCCGAAGCGGACCGGCTCTCGCAGGTTGGTGTACCAGTACCCGGCCGCCAGCTCCTCGGTGACCGGTTCGCCGGTGACCGTCGAGTACCAGGCGACGGACGTCGGACAGGTGCTGACACCGTCTAGTTCGTCGAGGATCGTCGCGCGGACCGGGTCGACGTGGGCGGTGTGGGAGGCGTAGTCGACGTCGAGACGGCGGGCGAACACCTGTCGCCGGTCGAGGTCGGAGAGGAGGGCCTCGATCGGTTCGACGTCGCCGGCGATCACCGTCGAGCGGCCGCTGTTCACGGCGGCGACCGACACCCGGCCGCCCGGTTCCGCGAGGAGTGGTTCGACCTCGGTGTGCGGGAGGGCTATGACCGCCATGGTTCCGGAACCGGACAGCTCGGTCAGGGCCTGGCTGCGCAGGGCGACCACGGCGGCGGCGTCGTTGAGACTGAGCGCTCCGGCGACGCAGGCCGCGGCGACCTCGCCCTGGCTGTGGCCGATCACCGCGTCCGGCCGTACACCGCGCGCCCGCCACACGGCGGCCAGGGAGACCATCACGGCGAACAGGACCGGCTGGACGACATCCACGCGCGCCGGGGAGGGCGCGGCGGCATCGCCCCGCAGGACTGACGTGACCGACCAGGTGGTGAACGGGCGCAGGGCCGCGTCGCAGCGGTCCAGCTCGTCGGCGAACACCGGGTCGCTGTCGAGCAGATCGCGGGCCATGCCCGCCCACTGGGCGCCCTGGCCGGGGAAGACGAAGGCCAACTTCCCGTTCGGTAGCGCCTGTTGGGGACCCACTGTCAGGTCGGAGTTCGGTTCTGCTGCCGCAAGTCCGCGCAGGGCGTCGAGCAGTTCGTCGTCGCTGCTCGCCCGGAGGACGGCCCGGTGCTCGAAGTGTGTGCGGTGGTGGGTGAGTGCCGACGCGACGGCGGAGAGCGGCGGCTGCGGTTGCCGCGTGAGCGCCTGCCGGAGGCGTTCCGCCTGTCCGCGAAGGGCCTGGGGGCTGCGGGCGGAGAGCGGGAAGAGGGTCTGCCCCGTCGGCTCGTCGGCGCCGGGCCGGGCCGAGTCCTGCGGCGCCTCCTCCAGGACCACGTGTGCGTTCGTCCCGCTGATCCCGAACGCGCTCACACCGGCCCGCCGCACCCGCTCCTCGTCGCGAGGCCACGCCCGGCGGCCGGTGACGAGGCGCAGGCCACTGTTCGCCCAGTCGACGTGCCCGGTCGGGGTGTCGGCGTGCAGTGTCGCGGGGAGCACGCCGTGCTGGAGCGCCAGCACGGTCTTGATGATGCCGCCGATGCCCGCCGCGGCCTGCGCGTGACCGATGTTGGACTTGAGCGAGCCGATGTCGAGCGGCCGGTCCGCGGGGCGGCCGGGCCCGAAGACGGCGGCCAGCGCCCGGACTTCGATGGGGTCGCCCAGGGGTGTGCCGGTGCCGTGCGCCTCGACGTGGTCCAGGTCGCCGGGCTGGAGTCCGGCCGCGTCCAGGGCCGCGCGCAGCACGCGCTCCTGCGCCGGGCCGTTCGGGGCGCTCAGCCCCTGGCTGCGCCCGTCCTGGTTGATCGCGGAACCCTTGATCACGGCCAGGATGCGGTCGCCGTCCCGGCGCGCGTCCGCGAGCCGCTTGAGCAGCACCAGGCCGCAGCCCTCGGCCCACACCACGCCGTCCGCATCCGCGGAGAACGGGCTGCACCGCCCGGACGGCGACAGCCCGCGCAGCCTGCTGAACTCGACATGCGCGCGCGGTGTCACCAGCAGCGACGCGCCACCCGCCAGCGCCAGGTCGCACTCGCCTCCCGCCAGCGCCCGCGCCGCCAGATGCAGGGCGACGAGCGAGGACGAGCAGGCGGTGTCGACGGTGACCGCCGGTCCCTGCAGGCCGAGGGTGTAGGCGATGCGTCCGGAGGCGACGCTGGACGCCGAGCCCGTGCCGACATGGCCGTCGAGCTGCCCCAGCGAGGCGGAGGCGAGGTAGCCGCTGTCGTACAGGCCGACGTAGACCCCGGTCGAGGTGCCGTTCAGCGTGCTCGGCACGATTCCGGCGTGCTCGATGGTCTCCCAGGCGGTCTGCAGCAGCAGCCGCTGCTGCGGGTCCATGGCCGCGGCCTCGCGCGGGGAGATCCCGAAGAAGGCCGCGTCGAAACGGTCGATGCCGGTCAGATAGCCGCCGCGCAGCGAATACGCCCTGCCGGTGGCTTCCGGGTCGGCGTCGTACAGGCCCTGGGTGCGCCAACGGCCCGGCGGTACTTCGGTGATGACGTCCTCACCCGAGTCCAGCAGCCGCCACAGCGCCTCGGGGTCGTCGGCGCCGCCCGGGAAGCGGCACGCCATCGAGATGATGGCGATGTCGTCGTCCGTGCGTGCGGACAGGCCGGACCGCACCGTGCCGGCCGTCGCTGTCGCGGCGGGCGGGTCGCCGAGCACTGCCTCGGCCAGCGCCGCGACGGTGGGGTGGTCGAAGATCAGCGATGGGCTCAGCGTCCGGCCGGTCCGATCGGACAGCTGTGCCGCCAGCGTCACCAACTGGCGTGAGCCCAGGCCGAATTCCGCGATCGGCCGGTGCGGATCGACGGCCAGCGGGTCGAGCCCGGCCGCCTCGGCGACCGAGGAGATCAGCCAGGCTCGAACGCTCTGCGGTGTGGTGAGGGACGGCTCGGCGGGCTGCTTCGCGGACTCGTTCGCAGGCATCGGGGCAGGTGTCCTCGTGAACTCGGGCTCGGTGTGTTTTCCGTACGAGCGATACGGCCTGAGTGGGGGCGTGACGAAGCCACGGGCGGCCGAACGGGCAAGCGGTCTGGGGAAGTTGTGACGCAGGGCGGCGCGGGCAGGCAGGTGGTGTCAGCGCGCGGCCGGTGCGGTGACCGAAGAGAGGGAGCCGGCCAGGTGGGCCGTCCGGGTCGCGTGGCGCTGGATCTTCCCGCTGGAGGTCTTGGGGATCGTGCCGGGGTGCACCAGGACGACCTCGCGTACGGACAGGCCGTGGGCCTCGCCGAGCGCGCTGCGGATCAGGTCGGTGATCTTCTCCGAGTCGCCCGCGGCGTCCGGGGCGACCTCGGCGACAAGAACGACCTGCTCCCCCTCGACTCCTGCGTCGGCGGGGACGGAGAAGGCGGCGGTGCAGCCCGGGCGCAGGGCCGGGTGGCACATCTCGGCGGACAGCTCCAGGTCCTGCGGGTAGTGGTTGCGTCCGTCGATGACGATCAGGTCCTTGAGGCGGCCGGTGACGAAGAGTTCGCCGTCGCGCAGGAATCCGAGGTCGCCGGTGCGCAGGAAGCGGCCTTCGCGGCCGGTCAGGGTGGCGCGGAAGGTCTCGCGGGTGGCCAGGGCGTTGCGCCAGTAGCCCTTGGCGACGCTGGCTCCGCTCACCCAGATCTCGCCGACCCGGCCCTCGGGGAGTTCCGTGCCGTGTTCGGGGTCCGCGATCGTCACCGTGAGGCCGGGACCGGGACGGCCGCAGCCGACCGCGGCCGCGTCCGCCTCACCGGTGTGCGGCCCGAGGTCCTGGGCGGTGAGAAGAGTGGGCGCGGCGTCCACACGGGCGCCGGTGACCATCACGGTCGCCTCGGCGAGGCCGTAGCAGGGGTAGAAGGCCTCGCGGCGGAAGCTGGCCGGCGCGAAGGTCTCGGTGAAGCGGCGCAGGGTGGCGGCGCGTATCGGTTCGGCGCCGTTGAAGGCGACCTTCCACGAGCTCAGGTCGAGGCCGTCGACGAGTTCGTCGGTGGCGTGCTTCAGGCTCAGTTCGTAGGCGAAGTTGGGGCCGCCGCTGGTGTGCGGGCGGTAGTGGCTGATGGCCTTCAGCCAGCGGTCGGGCCGCTGCAGGAAGTGCAGCGGGGAGAAGAGGGTGGTGGTGAGGCCGAGGTAGACGGTGTTCAGGACCGGTCCGATGAGTCCCATGTCGTGGTAGACGGGCAGCCAGCTGACGATCAGCTCGCCGCCGTACTCCTCGATGACCGCCGGGGTGTGCCCCATGCGTTCGGTGATGATCCGCTCGTTGTCGAGGAGGTTGCCGTGGGTGACGGCCACGCCCTTGGGGGCGGAGGTGGAGCCGGAGGTGTACTGGAGGAAGGCGACCGAGTCGGGGGTGAGGTCGGGGGCGCGCCAGGCGTCGGCGGCCTCGTCGGGGACGTCCTCGGTGGCGAGGCAGGTGATGTCGGCCAGCTCGGGGAGGTGCTCGGCCCTGCCGGCCAGGGCATTGACCACGTTGCGGCCGCCGAGGATCACCTTGGCGTCCGCGTCGGCCAGCAGACGCCTTGTCCGGGTCAGGGCGCGGTGGTTGTGGGCCCGGCCCTGCGGGGGCACGCCGGGCACGGCGACGACACCGGCCGCGAGGCAGCCCAGGTAGTCGCTGATGAACTCCAGCCCGGGCGGGTGCAGCAGCATGGCGCGGGAACCGGTCAGCCCGCGCTCCTGCAGCCAGGCGGCGACGGCCCGGGAACGGCGAGCGAGCCGCGCGTAGGTGATCTCCTGGATCTCTCCGTCGCAGTCGCCGGTGACGAGGTAGCGGTATGCGATCCGGTCGGGCTGTTGCGTGGCGTGCTCGGTCAGTAAGTCGACCAGGGAACGGGCCATGGGAAGAGTCTCACCTGTCTGATTCGGCGGGCAGGGAACTGGAGTTCGAGAGCCGCGCAACATGTATGCGCAGCAGCCGCGAGCGGCCCGGCCCCCTTGCCGGACTGCGCGACTCGACCAGTCATCCGGGGAATGGCGACACGCCGGCTCCCCGCACCCCCTACAACTTGCTACCGGCGAGTAGCACTGTAGCAACTCTGTTCGGCCCGTCGACCAGATCTCTGTAAACGCTCGGTATCAAACGGGAGTTGGACATACGGAAGGCCCGGCCGCCCGTGGCGCGCACGGGCGGCCGGGCCTGAGGGCGGGAGGCCGGTGTCAGCCGCCGTTCAGCCGTCCGCGCAGCAGCCCCTTGCCGATTTCCGCGCCCTTGCGGCTGTCCGCCTGGGCCTTGCGGAACAGGTCGGCCACCTCGGTGTCCTTCTCGCGCTCCGCGTCCTGGATGTAGGTCTCCAGGCGCAGGGCGTTGTTCAGGCACTGCTCCACGTACCAGATGAGGTTGTAGTCCTTGTCCGGCGTACCGGTCACGCCGCCGGTCTCCGTGCTGCTGGTCATGCGGGCCTCCTCCAGCGCTGGTCCTTCCGGGGCTGTCCGAGTACCCGTCCCGCAGCGGGCAATCAGCCCACGTCCCAGAGGAAACGGTGCGTGTGGATGCCGAAGTACGGGAACGACTGGATCTGTCGGACCCCTTCGATCGGCCGTACGACGTCGTTGACGAAGTCCAGCAGTTCGCGCGGGTCCGACGCGACCACCTCGGCGAACAGGTCGAAGCCACCGGAGGTCAGGACGGCGTAGACGACCTCGGAGCGAGTGGCCAGCTCGTCGGCGACCGCGCGGGGGTCGCCGTCCACGCCGATGCCGAGCAGGGCCATGGCCTGCCCGCCCATGGACATCGGGTCGGTGACGCCGACGACCTGCACGGCCTTGGTGTCCAGCAGCCGCTGCAGGCGCTGGCGGGCCGCCGAGGCCGAGAGGCCGACCTTGGGGCCGAGGTCGGCGTAGGCGATGCGCCCGTCGGTCTGCAGTTCGCGCAGGATGGCCCGGTCGATGTCGTCCATGTGCGTCGCTCTCCTTTTCCGGCCGGGTCGCCCGGTCCCGTCGGTGCTGCTCAGCCGGCCAGGTCGGCCAGGGCGGCGGCGAAGACCTCGGTGTGGGTGTCGACGTCCTGGTCGGTGGTGTCCGGACACATGAGTGCCATGTTGTGGAACGGGGTCAGCAGGATGCCCCGGTTGGCCAGGTAGAGGTGCAGGAAGTCCTCCAGTTCGGGGTCGCCGGCGGCCGCGGACTCGGTGCCGGTGCGGGGCGCGGGCGAGGCGAAGCGGTACTCGGTGCGGGCGCCGAGCCGGCTGACCGACCAGGGCAGGGCGTGGGCGTCGATGCCCGCGCGTACGCCCGCCTCGAAGCGTTCGGACAGCTTCGCCATGCGGGCGAACGCTTCGTCGGTCAGGACGTGTTCCAGCGTGGCGCGCGTGGCGGCGACCGAGAGGGCGTTGCCGGCCAGGGTGCCCCCGACGCCGCCCATGTCGACCAGGTCGAGGTCGGCGCGGCCGAGGAGACGGTCCGCGAGCTCGGCGGACAGACCGTATGCGCCGGCCGGGATGCCGCCGCCGATGGCCTTGCCGATCGTGAGCAGGTCCGGCTCCAGGTCCCAGGCGGCGGTGCAGCCGCCCGGGCCGGCGGAGAAGGTGTGCGTCTCGTCGTTGATGAGCAGGGCGCCATGGCGGCGGGTCACCGCCCGGACGCCCTCGAGGTAGCCGGGTTCGGGCAGCACGATGCCGATGTTGGTGAGGGCGGGTTCCATCAGGACGGCTGCCACATCGCCGTGGGCGAGTTCGCGCTCCAGTTGTTCCAGGTCGTTGAATTCCGCGACGCGGCTGGTCAGCGTGACGTCGCAGGGAGCGCCGACGTTTCCGGGGCGCGCCACTCCCCTGCCGTCGGGGCCGACGACGATGAGCGACTCGTCGACGCTGCCGTGGTAGCTGTAACTGTTCACCAGGATCTTGGGGCGGCCGGTGACGGCCCGGGCGAGCCGGATAGCCCACCGGTTGGCGTCGGTCGCCGTCAGCGAGAAGCTCCAGCGGGCCAGGCCGAAGCGGCGGGTCAGCTCGGCGCCGACCCATTCGGCGTCCTCGGTGGGGAGCATCGCGGTCGCACCGCCCAGCTCGGCGAACCTTCGCTGGACCGCATCGGCCACGACTGCCGGGGAGTGACCGGCCATCGCCCCCGTGTCACCGAGGCAGAAGTCGACGTACTCGTGTCCGTCGATGTCCGTGACGCGAGCGCCCCGGGCGGTTGCCAGGTAGCGGGGGAAGGCGCCCGCCGTCTTGTTCATCCACGTCATGGGCACGCGCCCGAAGAGATGGTCGGCCCGCGCGTAGGCGTCCTTCGAGCGCGGGCAGCCTTGTGCGGCCTGCTCCTTCTCACGGGCGAGCAGATGCTGCAAACGGGCGCGATCCATGGAATCCCCGAACTCTGGGCGCGACGGAACCTGCGGAGCGTACGACGTAAACCGTTGATCGAACAAGAGATTGCCGTGGAATCTATTGCTCATGCGATCGAATCACGCGTCTGACGTCGCGCCGCAGCCAACGCGGCAGGGCGCCACGCAGGGTGGTGGAGATTCGCTCAACCGTACGAGAGTGATCTGTGACGGTGTGTACTGTGCAGCGGGTGATCGCCAGCGACCGCACCGACCGCTTTGTCATCGACCCGTTCGGCGCCGACATCCCCGGTGAGAGTGCCCGGCTGCGGGCCGTCGGCCCGGTCGTGCCCGTCGAGCTGCCGGGCGGCATCCCCGCCTGGGCGCCGACCGGCTACGGCACGCTCAGGGATCTGATCCTCGACCCGCGGGTCAGCCGGGATCCGCGGCTGCAGGGGGCCGGGCGGGAGACGGCCAGTACGCCGACGGGAGCGGGCTGCGGCTGCTCCACTCCGACGAGCCGCAGATGGCGTCCGGTGTCGTCCCAGGCCGCGGAGGCGATCCGGCCGGAGACGAGGTCCGCGAGGAGGTTGTCGTCCAGCGGTGTCGGCGTTCCGGCGAGGAGCCGGCCGGTGCCGTCCTGCAGTGAGGCCGTCCCCTGCACGGCGTCCGCGAGCCAGGCGACGACCCGGCGGATGTCCCGCCCGGTGGGGCGCAGGTGATCGAGCAGTTCCTGCGCCCACGTCGGGCCGCCGTCGGCGACCGTCATCCGTGCAGGGCAGGCCCCGTCCTTTCGGCCAGCCATGTCGGCCTTCTCCTCGTCCATCGCGTCGACCTCGGCGTTTCGGTCGGGGACGTTACCTCACGTGTGCCCGATGGCCGTGTACCTACGGGTGCGTGCGACGGGGAGCACGCCTTTCAGACGGTGCGGTCGGCGAAGGCGCCGCCGGGGGCGAAGGCCAGTGAGGCGAAGCGTTCGCCGATGCGGAGGTGGGTGGCCGCGTCCGGGTGGAGCTGGTCGGGCAGGGGCAGTTCGGCGTGGTCGGACTCGCCGTAGAGCTCGCGGCCGTCGAGGTAGTTCAGGTTCGGGTCCTCGGCTGCCCGCTGGGCCACGATACGGGCCAGTTCGTCCCGGATGACGCCGAGGGCCAGTTTCCCGCTCGCGCGTTCCCCGGGATCGCCCATGGCCTGGAAGCGCAGTTGACCGTCGCTCAGGGTGGTGAAGTCCAGGACGCTGGGGCCGGGCGTGTCCTCGTGTATCGGGCACAGGATGGGCGAGACGACCAGCAGCGGTGTCGTGGGGTGTCCTTCGCGGACGGTGTCGAGGAAGCCGTGGACGGCGGGGGTGAAGGCGCGCAGCCGCATCACGTCGGTGTTGACCAGATTGATGCCGATCTTGACGCTGATCAGGTCGGCCGGGGTGTCGCGCAGGGTGCGCGCGGTGAACGGGTCGAGCAGGGCGCTGCCGCCCAGGCCCAGATTGATCAGGTCGACGCCGCCCAGGGAGGCGGCGAATGCGGGCCATGTGGTGGTGGGGCTCGCCGCGTCGGAGCCGTGGCTGATCGAACTGCCGTGGTGCAGCCACACCCTGCGGCCGCTGGGCGGGCTGGGCTCGACGGGGGCGTCGGTGCGCAGGGCGACCAGTTCGGTGGTCTCGTTGTGCGGGAGCCAGATCTCGACGTCCTTGACCTCGTCGGGCAGGTCGGTGAAGCGGAGCGTGCCCACGGTGCCGGGCCGCAGTTCGGCCGTGCCGGCGACCATGTCGATGGTCACGGTGTTGCCGCCCGCGACACTGCCCCGGCCGGCCGGGCGGCCGTCGACGAGGAGGTCGTAGACGCCGTCGGGACGGGGCGGGGCGCCGACGTAGTCGCGTTTGGTGGGCAGGGTGTCGAGTTCGACGGCCGTCGCGCGGGTGCGAAACGCCAGCCGGACGCCCGAGGGCTGGGACTCGGCGCCGGCCAGCTGCGGATCGGTGCACTGGGCGCGGGCCCGGGCGGGCAGCCGGTGGGGCAGCACGCCGTGCTCGGTCCGCTCCACGTCGAGGGCGCCGCGCAGCAGTTCGGCGGTGACGGGCGTGGTGATCCAGTCGTGCTCGGTAAGCATGTCCTCCGCCTGTCGGTCAAAGGGTCGGGATGGTCGGCCAGTTGCGCAGCAGGGAGTCCAGGGCGTCCAGGATCCGCGTCCAGCTCTCCTGCGAGTCGGGGGCGCTGTGGCTGAAGCCGCCGGCCGTCTCCAGACTCGAGTAGCCGTGGAAGACGCTGCCAAGCAGGCGTACGGCATGCGTCTGGTCCGGTTCCGTCAGTTCGTAGCCGCGCAGGATCGCGCGAGTCATCCGGGCGTGCCGGACACCCGCGCCGGCGGCCGCGGTCTCGGGGTCCAGCCGCAGCCGGGCCGCGGTAGCGCGGCCGGGGTGTTCCCGGCCGTAGTCGCGGTAGGCGTTGGCGAAGGCGATCAGGGCGTCCTTGCCGGCACGGCCCGCGAGGGCGTCGGCGGCCCGGTCGGCGAGCTCCTCAAGGGCGAACAGGGCGATCCGTGTCTTGAGGTCCTGGGAGCTGTTGACGTGCGAGTACAGGCTCGCCACCTTGACATCGAAGCGGCGGGCCAGCTCGGAGACGGTCACCTGGTCGAAGCCGATCTCGTCCGCCAGCTCCGCTCCTGCCCGGACCACACGTTCCGTGGTCAGCCCTGCGCGCGCCATGGCAGCCCTCCTCTCTCACCAGAGACGATTATGTATTTGCCTAAAGCATTTAGGCAAATTAGCGTGGTGCTATGGAACCGCTGACCGAACAAGAGATCCGCACCGCGTTCGTGAACTGCACCAAGGGCGAGGCCAAGCGCCTGTCCGTGCCGCGCGACCTGGCCGACCGGCCCTGGGACGACCTGGACTATCTCGGCTGGCGCGACCCCCAGGCCCCCGACCGGGCCTACCTCGTCACGGAGTGGGACGACGGCCGGCCCAGGGCCGTCGCGCTGCGCAGCTCCGGCCCCCGCGTGGGGCAGACGCGGCGCAGCATGTGCTCGATGTGCCTGACCACGCACTCCGGCGGCGTCTCCCTGATGGTCGCAAGCAAAGCGGGCAAGTCCGGGCAGCAGGGCAACTCGGTGGGCGCCTACATATGCAGCGACCTCGCCTGTTCGCTGTATGTGCGGGGCTTGCGGGACGCCGGCATGGGGGCGCGGCTGCACGAGACGATCACCCTGGAGGAGAAGATCCGGCGCACCATGGCCAACGTCGCCGCGTTCGTCGCCAAGGTCAGCACGGCATAAGCTCGGCAAATGGCGAAGTACTTCGATGTGCACCCCGAAAACCCGCAGCCGCGCACCATCGCCCAGGTCGCGGACAGCATCCGGGCGGACGCGCTCATCGCGTATCCGACGGACTCCTGCTACGCACTGGGCTGCCGGCTGGGCAGCCGTGACGGCATCGAGCGGATCCGTACGATCCGCAAGCTGGACGACCGGCACCACTTCACCCTTGTGTGCCAGGACTTCTCGCAGCTCGGCCAGTTCGTACGGGTCGACAACGACGTGTTCCGCGCCATCAAGGCGTCGACGCCCGGCAGTTACACCTTCATCCTGCCGGCGACGAGGGAAGTGCCGCGCATGCTGCAGCACCCCAAGAAGAAGACGGTCGGTGTGCGTATCCCCGACCACGTCGTCACCCAGGCCCTGCTCACCGAGCTCGGCGAGCCGCTGCTGTCCAGCACGCTGCTCCTGCCCGACGAGGACGAGCCGATGACCCAGGGCTGGGAGATCAAGGACCGCCTCGACCACGTGCTGGACGCGGTGGTCGACTCCGGGGACTGCGGCACCGAGCCGACGACCGTCATCGACTTCTCGGGCGGCGAGGCGGAGATCGTACGGCGGGGCGCCGGGGACACCACCAGGTTCGAGTGAACTCGCAGGTCGTACGAGGCCGGGGGCGCCGCGGGGAAGGTGAGTGGCGCATGCAACGATGACCGCACCCGGCCCGTCGGGCCGCAGAGTTGGTTCGTCGCCGCGCGCGCAGAGAGGCAGCCCCCCATGACCTCCGTACAGGGAAAAACCGTGGACATCACCACCGAGGACGGTGTCGCCGACGCCTATGTGGCGCACGCCGCCGACGGCAGCGCCCGGCCCGGTGTCCTGCTCTACATGGACGCGTTCGGGATCCGTCCCCATCTGACCGGGATGGCCGACCGCATCGCGGAGGCCGGCTACACCGTGCTGGTGCCCAACGTGTTCTACCGTCACGGGCGGACGCCGGTGGTCGAGTTGCCCGAGTTCATCGACCCGGAGGCGCGTCCGGAGA
The DNA here is from genome assembly GCF_053598255.1 of Streptomyces sp. NPDC001157. NCBI lineage: Bacteria > Bacillati > Actinomycetota > Actinomycetes > Kitasatosporales > Streptomycetaceae > Streptomyces > Streptomyces sp. NPDC001157. The sequence continues at coordinate 58,274 of NZ_JBSFJW010000036.1, read as the reverse complement.
TCTGGGGCAAGGTCGGCCCGCTGATCCAGTCCGTCACGGCCGACCTGGCCATGCGGGACGCGGCCGCGTACCTGCAGTGGCTGGCCGACTCCCCCCTCGTCGCCGACGGCCCGGTCGCCCTGACCGGCTACTGCATGGGCGCGCGGCTGTCCCTGCTGACCGCCGGCTCCTACCCGGACCGGGTGGCGGCCGCGGCAGGCTTCCACGGCGGGCGCATGGCGACGGACGACCCGGACAGCCCGCACCTGGTGGCCGAACACGTCACCGCCGAGCTGTACTTCGGTCACGCCGACGAGGACCCGTCCCTGCCGCCCGAGCAGATCAAGCGCCTGGAGGACGCGCTGACCGCGGCGGGCGTGCGGCACCGCTGCGAGGTCTATCCGGGCGCGCACCACGGGTACACACAGGCCGACACCTCCGCCTACAACAAGGAGGGCGACGAGCGGCACTGGGCGGCGCTGCTCGACCTCCTCAAGCGCACCTTCTGACGCGCATCGGCTGAACCGGCCACGGCGCCCGCGGAGTTCCCTCCGCGGGCGCCGACTGTTACCCACTGTTCAACTTATTGACATGGACGCGCCTCGGTGCCAGTTTGAGAGCGCTCTCAGTGAGGTCCGGACCAATTTCCTCGGGTGATCCCCCCACAACAAGTGAACCCCCAACCCCCCACGGAGGTGGAGCGTGCTCAGAAGGCTCTCTCGCCGGCTCCTGGTACCGGCTGCTGCGGCGGTCCTGATCGCCGGGGCCCTCGCCATCCACTCGCCCTCGTCCGCCGATGCGGCCGTGCCCGACACGATCCCCCTGAAGCTGACCAACAACTCCGGCCGCAGCGAGCCGGTCTACGTCTACACGCTCGGCACCCTGCTCTCGACCGGACAGCAGGGCTGGGCGGACGCGAACGGCGCCTTCCACGCATGGCCGGCCGGCGGCAATCCGCCGACTCCGGCGCCGGACGCGTCCATCGCCGGGCCGGCCGCCGGGCAGTCGAAGACGATCCGCATACCCAAGTTCTCCGGCCGCATCTACTTCTCGTACGGCCAGAAGCTGGTGTTCAAGCTGACCACCGGCGGCCTGGTGCAGCCTGCCGTGCAGAACCCGAGCGACCCCAACCGCGACATCCTCTTCAACTGGTCCGAGTACACGCTCAACGACTCCGGCCTGTGGCTCAACAGCACGCAGGTGGACATGTTCTCGGCGCCCTACGCGGTCGGGGTGCAGCGCTCCGACGGGAGCACGGTCAGCACCGGGCATCTCAAGTCGGGCGGCTACAACGGGTTCTTCAGCGCGCTGCGGGGACAGTCGGGCGGTTGGGCCAAGCTCATCCAGACGCGCTCCGACGGCACCGTGCTGCGGGCGCTCGCTCCCGGGTACGGCCTGGAGAACGGGGCCCTGCCGGCGTCCGTCATGGACGACTACGTCAACCGCGTCTGGCAGAAGTACACGACGTCGACCCTGACCGTCACACCCTTCACCGACCAGCCCGCCACCAAGTACTACGGCAAGGTCTCGGGCAACGTCATGAACTTCACCAACGGATCGGGCGCGGTCGTCACCAGCTTCCAGAAGCCGGACGCGGACAGCATCTTCGGCTGCCACAAACTGCTCGACGCGCCCAACGACCAGGTGCGCGGGCCGATTTCACGCACTCTGTGCGCGGGCTTCAACCGTTCCACGCTCCTGGTCGACGCGAACCAGCCGGACACCACGACGGCGGACTTCTACCAGGACGCGGTGACCAACCAGTACGCCCGGAACATCCACGCGCAGATGGCCGACGGCAAGGCCTACGCGTTCGCCTTCGACGACGTCGGCAACCAGGAGTCGCTGGTGCTCGACTCCGGCCCGCAGCAGGCATATCTGACGCTCGATCCCTTCAACTGACGCCGAAGGGCCTCACCCCGCCCGGGGTGAGGCCCTGTTCGTGCGGGTGGTCAGCCGGTCGTCAGCGCGGTGTCGTCGACGACGAAGCTGGTCTGCAGGGAGGAGTCCTCGACACCGCTGAACTTCAGGGTGACGGTGGAGCCGGCGAGCGAGGACAGGTCGAAGGACTTCTGGGCGTAGCCCGAGGCGTGGTTGAGGTTCGAGTACGTCGCCAGGGTCTTCGATCCGGCGGTGACCGTCAGCTTGTCGTAGGCGACGCTGCTGGTGGTCTCCGACGTGTCGATGTGCAGATAGAAGGTGAGCGTGGCCTTGCAGCCGCTCGGGATGGTCACCGACTGGGACAGCGTGTCGGTGTGGGTGGAGCCGTAGCCGTCCAGCCAGGCGTAGTACGAGCCGCCGTGCGCCGACTCACCGCTGTCGTTGGTGATGACATCGCTGGTCGCGGTCCAGGTGGTGTTGCCCGACTCGAAGCCCTGGTTGCCGAGGAGTTGGGCCGAGGTGCAGCCGCCGCCTCCGCCGGAGCTGACGGTCCAGGTGAAGGAGGCGGTGCCGGTGGCGCCGGTCGAGTCGGTCACCGTGACGGTGGTGCTGTAGGTGCCGGCCGTCGTCGGCGTGCCGGAGATCACGCCCGTGGAGCTGTTGATCGACAGGCCGGTGGGCAGTCCGCTCGCTGCGTAGCTCAGCGAGCCGCTGTTGGTGCTGCTGGCCGAGATCTGCAGGCTCACCGCCGTGCCGACGGTGGAGGACTGGCTGCCCGGGTTGGTGACCGTGACGCCCGACGAGGGCGGCGTGATGTGGCTGCCGACGTTGATGCCCGCGAAGGCGTTGCCGACACCGGCGTACTGGGTGGAGCCGGTGCCGTACAGGGCGGCGGCGGCATTGAGGGCGGCGGTGCGGGCTGCGGCGTAGTCGGTGCTGGACGTCATGTACGTCGTCAGTGCCTTGTACCAGATCTGCAGGGCCGCGGCCCGTCCGATGCCGGCGACGGCGACGCCGTCGGAGGTCGGGCTGTTGTACGTCACACCGTTGATGACCTTCGTGCCGCTGCCCTCGGACAACAGGTAGAACATGTGGTTCGCCGGGCCCGAGGAGTAGTGCACGTCGAGGTCGCCGACACCGGAGTACCAACTGTCCGCGGAGCCGCCGTCCTTGCTCGGCTTGTCCATGTAACGCAGCGGCGTGCCGTCGCCGTTGATGTCGATCTTCTCGCCGATGAGGTAGTCGCCGACGTCGCTGCTGTTGTTGGCGTAGAACTCCACTCCGGTGCCGAAGATGTCGGAGGTGGCCTCGTTGAGCCCGCCGGACTCGCCGCTGTACTCCAGCCCCGCCGTGTTGGACGTGACGCCATGGCTCATCTCGTGTCCGGCCACGTCCAGCGAGGTCAGCGCGTGGGTGCCGCCGGAGCCGTCGCCGTAGGTCATGCAGAAGCAGCTGTCGTCCCAGAAGGCGTTGACGTACGCCGTGCTGTAGTGGACGCGGGAGTAGGCGGCGACACCGTCGTTCTTGATGCCGCTGCGGCCGAAGGTGTTCTTGTAGAAGTCCCAGGTCTCCTGGGCGCCGTAGGCCGCGTCCGCGCCCGCGGTCTGCGTGTTGGACCCCGACCCGGTCCCCCAGACGTCGTCGGAGTCGGTCATCAGGGTGCCGGTGCCCGAGGTGCCGTTGTTGAGGCTGTACGTCTTGTGGCCGCCGCGGGTGGTGTCGTACAGCTGGTACGTCGAACCCGACAGCGTGGTGTTCAGTGTGACCGTGCCGCTGTACTGGGTGTTGCCGGTGCCCGTCTTGATGCCCTGGTAGCGGTAGAGCTCCTTGCCGGTGGTGGCGTCGGTGATGACGTGCAGCTGGCTCGGCGTGCCGTCGTCCTGCAGGCCGCCGACCACCGTCTCCCAGGCGAGCTTCGGGGTGCCGGTGCCCGCCCAGATGACCTTCCGGGCGCTGTCGGTGGTGGGCCGTTCGGCGTCGAGGGACCTGGCCGCCTTGAGGGCCTTGGACTGCGCGGCCGCCTTGCTGAAGGTCGCCGTGGTGGAGGCGACCTTGATGGTGTGCTTGTTGTTGAAGGTCGTGCTCACCGTGCCGGCGGCGAGGGAGGCCGGCGGGGTGTGCACGACGAGGTCACCGCCGAGGACGGGCAGGCCCGCGTAGGTCCGCTCGTAGCGGGTGTGCAGGGTACCGTCGTTGTCCTTGACGACGTCCCTGGCGACCAGCTTCTCCTTGGCGCCGAGCCCGATGACGCGGGCGGTCGCGGTCGTCTTCGCCTTCGCGCTCTCGAGGAGCGCGCTGTGCTGTGCCGGGGTCAGTTGTGCCTCCAGTCCCCCGGTGCGGAGGGGGCTGGGATGGGGGGCGGCGGGCTTCGCGTTCGCCGGGACCGACTGGATGCCGACGGCGAGGAAGGCCGCGGTGGAGAGCAGGGCTCCGACCGCTGTCCGCTTGCGGGGGATGCGTCTCACTCGTTCTCCTACTGCTGCGACCGCGTGGGCGGCCGGTGACAGACCGGGCAGACGGGTGTACTGACCGGGACGAGCCGAGCTGTACGGGTTCGTCGTTGCGTGATGAGAACGTGGGGGGTGCGCGGCAGTTGGGGAGGAGAATGACAGCCTTGACCGGACCATGTCAGCAGGCTTCCGGCCAATCGAGGGTTATCCCTCTGTACGACGAGGCGGCCTGCCCGCTGGGGATGCGGGCAGGCCGCCGGGTGGTGCCGAAGGGTCAGCTGAGGCCGAGGGAGGACAGGGCGGTGGTCCAGTCACTGGCGACGGCGCTGCGAGCGTCGTCGAGGGTGACCGTGCCGGCACAGACGGCCTTCTTGAGCTTGTTCTCCACCGAGTCCTTGCTGTACGCGGTCTCGTCGCCGTACCGCGGCTCCGGCCACAGGTTCTGCGCGTCCTTCGGAGCGCCGCCGAGTTCGAGCGGCACGAGGTGGTCCTCCTCGTAGTCCGAGGTGCTGGTGTCCGAGTAGCCGTACTCCGCTATCTGCTTGACCTTCAGGGCGTTGGTGTACGAGGTGGAGGGGCGCACGGTGGCGGTCCAGCCGGACACACAGATCGTCGTGTCGATCGTGGACTGGGTGACGTCCGGGTTGTAGGCGCCGGGCTGGCAGGTCGGGTCCGGCAGCGGCAGGTAGGACTGCGAGCAACCGGCCGCGTGCGCGGCTGAGCCCGTGCCGATGATGAGGCCGGCGACGGAGAGGGTGAGGGATGCCGTGGTGGCGGTGAGGCGGCGCATGGCACGCATGGGGGTTCTCCCGCGATGGGCCCGGGGTTCCGGGCGGGTGTGTGCATGACAGCACCACCGGATCTATGCGGGTAGAAATACGAAGTGAAGAATCAGTGACCTCACTGAATCCTTGCCACCCCTTGGCTATCGGGTGCCCAACGCCTGGGGTGCGCTTGGGTGTTCGATAACACGGGGGTAACTCACGCCTCGGGCGGCCTGCCCCTTCCCCCCCGGCGGCGCATGCGGCCTTGCCCGCATCGTCGCTGCCAACAGTTCCCCTTCGGACCGGGCCGTGGCGCCCTATGCTGCGGCCCGTCCTCCCCCCGCGAAGGACGGTCGAGGGATGCCAGCAACGATCGGACGGGAGACGATCCTTGAGGGAACTGGCGGAGCTCGAAGAATGGGTCGCAGTGATCGATGCCTGCATCGAGTCCATCGCGAAGAGGCAGGTGGATCTCACCGATCCCGACTGGATGCGGAAGATGCAGGAGGGCCCGCGTCCACTGGACGAGGCGGGCGTCCGACCGGAGGCCGAGGCGGCGCTGAGGGACGTGCTCTCCCGTTACGAGGACGACGACGAACACGTCCGGGCCGCCCCGCGCGCGCTCCTGGAGCGCTGCCACTCGCTCTGTTGGGCGACGACGCTGCCCTTCGAGCCCACACCCCAAGGCTTCCGGCAGCGACTGCTGGAGATGTCCGTGGAAGATCAGGGCCACGACACAGGGGACATGACGGTCGCCCTGCACGATCTGTGCGGACAGGCACAGCACACCGGCGTCGACATCCGGCCGCTTCTACTGGATGTGGCCGAACTCTCCAGTGACGTCGACAAGTACGGGATGGGTTCCACGCGGGACATCCTGCTCCGGGCAGCCGGAAGGGAGCCCATGGGGCTCTGGTGAGCTGCGCCTGCGCCAAGCGGGGACGAAGCCGTCCCGGGCAAGGGACCTGTCCCGCACTCCTCCGCGCCGGTGCGGACCGGCGCAAGGTCGTCGTCACCACCAGGGCGCCTCACTCGCACGTCAGGTATCGACGAAAGCACTGATCCATGGCCGGAACTCGCCCCTCAGTGACCGGAGTTGACCTCTGAGAGTTGAGAGATATTCAGTTACCAATGGTAATCCCTTGCATTTACGCGACTCTTACCCGTAGACCTGGCTCCACCAAATGCCAGGGCTCTGGGGGGAGTTGGCAGATGCAGGGCACGATTGACGGGTTCCGCTATGGTGCGGTGACCCCGGTGGCGGCCTATCTGATGGCCTGCCTGGGAGGGGCGCTGGGACTGCGCTGCATCGTCCGGTCCCTGCTCAACAAGGAGTCCTGGAAGCCGGGTTGGCTGGCGCTCGGCGCCGCCTCGATCGGCTGTGGGATCTGGACCATGCACTTCATCGCCATGCTCGGATTCCAGGTCGAGGAGACCGGAATCCGTTACGACACAGGGCTCACTCTGCTGAGCCTGGCCGTGTCGATCGTCGTGGTCGGTATCGGCGTGTTCATCGTCGGCTACCGGGGCGCCGGCAAGGTCACGTTGGGTGTCGCGGGCGCGGTCACCGGGATCGGCGTCGCCGCGATGCATTACCTCGGCATGGCGGCGGTGGAGGTCAACGGGGACATCCGGTACGACCCGCCCACCGTCGCCCTGTCCGTCGCCATCGCGATCGTCGCCGCGACCGCCGCACTGTGGGCGGCTGTCACCGTCCGGGGCTTCATGACGAGTCTCGGGGCCAGTCTGGTCATGGGGGTTGCGGTCTCCGGCATGCACTACACGGCGATGGCCGCCGTCAGCGTCCATGTGCACGGCACCAGCAGTGGGGCCTTCACGGGCGATTCGCCCACCTCCTTGTTGCTGCCCATGCTCCTGGGACCGACCGTCTTTCTGCTGCTGGCCGGCGTGGTGGTCATGTTCGACCCGCTTCTGGTGCTGGGCGACGGCGAGTGGGACAAGTCGGCCGCGGCACGGCGGACCTCCGTCGCCGACCATGCGGCAGAGCCCGCGCCGCAGCACAGCATCGCCCCGTTCACCGGACGGGTCGCTCCCGCGCGACCCCGGCAGGATCACCACGGGGCCGGCGCGCAGCCCGCGCAGCAGTGGGCTCCGCCATCCAGCCATGAATGGTGAGCACCGTCGACTCAGTCCGTCTTCGGTATCTCCGGCGCTGTTCTATGGGCGAGCCGTCGCGCAGGCCGAGGTGGTCGAGCAGCGTCGTAGCGGTGTCGTCTGCGGCAAGGTGTCCCGCGGCGCAGGAGCGCGGGTCGTCACGGACCGCATCGGCATCCCAGCAGGCATGGCGCAGCAGCCGCTGCCTCGGCGCGGACCGGACCGGACGAAGCCGGCCCGTTCGGCCAGTGGCCGGCAGTTCTTCCGCCCCACGCCCGACAGCAGCCCGAGCAGGTGGCAGCGGGCCGACGCGCGGGGCTCAACCCGCCGGAACCGGCACGCGATCCGAGCCCATGACCTGGTCGAACATCGCGTGCCGACAGGCAGGTGGGGGCTATGCCGTGCGGCCACCGCACGATCTTCAGGAGTCCGCATGGCTCCCGGTCATCACGCGATGGCCGCGCCCGTTCCCCGCCGGTCCGCAGCAAGATCGCGAACCCGGACCGAGATATCAGGAGTGATCGAACAGAGTGACTACGCTCTGCGGTGCTTCCGCGCCGAAGAAGATTTCCAGGTTCTCCGCCGAGCGTCCGGCGGAGTCGCCACTACGCCGGAACAGCCGCTCTTCGTAGGCGGTGAGCGCGGCCTCGATGTCGGGTTGCTCGACCAGCTTGCTCGCCAGGTCCGCGCCGTCGTACATGGCAAGGTTCGCGCCCTCGCCGGCAAAGGGCGACATAAGATGCGCGGCGTCGCCGACGAGCGTCACGCCGGGCACCCTGTCCCATTCGAGCCCGACGGGCAGGGCATAGATGGGTCGGAGCCACGGTTCCGCGTCGCTCTTTGTCACGAAGGCGGTGAGCAAGGGCGACCAGCCGTCGAATTCGTCGGCAACCTGGCCGAGGCCTGCGGACGGGTCGCCGAAGTCGATTGACCTCATCCACTCCTCGGGCTTGTTCAGCGCCACGTATCCACGCACGCGCCCGTCGGCATAGCGATGGGCGATGATGCCCTTGCCCGGCGCGACCGCCATCAGCGTGCCGCTGCCGATCGCGGCAACGCTCGCCCGGCAGCTCTGGTCGCCCGAGGCGAGAGCGATCTCGATGAAGCAGGTTCCGCTGTAGAGAGGCTTGGCGGGGGTGAGCAGCGGACGCACCTTTGACCAGGCACCGTCCGCGCCGATGACGATGTCGGCGTGCGTGGCAGGGCCTTCCATGAAGGTGAGGTCGTAGCCGCCCTCCATACGATGCCGGATCGAGGTGAGCTTGTGCCCCCACCTGATCGTGCCGGGCGTCAGCGAGTCGATGAGCAGGCGCCTGAGTTCGCCGCGATCCACCTCCGGGCGGGCCGAACCGGGGTCCGCAGGCTTGTCGAACAGCAGCGTGCCGTGACGGTCGACCACGCGCTTGGCGTCCTCGCCCGGGCGGACCAGAGCGAGGAACTCGTCGTAGAGACCGGCTGTGTGCAGTGCGACCTGGCCGGTCTCCTCGTGGATGTCGAGCAGGCCGCCTTGCGTACGGCTCGCCGCCGACGCCTCACTCTCGTAGATCGTCACGGCGACGCCGTGAACCTGAAGCACCCGGGCAAGGGTCAGCCCGCCCAGTCCGGCTCCGACAATGGCGATGGTCTTCTGCATGCTGCGCTCCTGTGTCGCGCCGGCACACGCCGGCGGTGGTGAGCGCCGAGAGCGGACGGGATGCCCGGTCTCGGCAAGGAGACGCTCAACGATCAGAACCATCTGGATCGATGTACGAACGATGTCCTGCGGAGCAACCCGCGGAACATCGCTTTTCGCGACGACAGGACTATAGCCAGACATCCGCCTCGGGGCAGCCGGGGCCGCTCACGCTGTGACGCACCGCACCCGCCGGGCTCATCCTCGACAACCGCCCCGACCGGCTCGGGGGTCGTTGGGGTGCCACCGGAAGTACCAGGGGAATCCACCCCTCCAAGGGTGGCGGAAGCCAACGTTGTTACGGTTCACCGGTGTCTGAATCTTCACGCGATACCGCCCAGGGCGCCGGCTGGGGCACCGCCGAACGCGGCGACTACAAGCGGCTGATGCCGCAGCACGTCGAGAAGCTCTCCTGGCTCAGTCCCAAGACGCTGTGGGCCGCCCGCAACGGTGTACTGGCCTCCTGGTTCGGGGACCCCACGGGCCGTACCCGCAGCAGATGGGTGGCACAGCGCGAGGCGACCGGCGCGCCCGCCGACAAGGTGATCCGGCGGGCGGAGGCGGACCGGTTCTCCTTCATGGTCATCGGCGACACCGGCGAGGGCGACGATCCCCAGTACGCCGTCGTACCAGGGTTTCTGAAGGTCGGTCAGGGCACGGACTTCGCCGTCATCGCCAGCGACGTGATCTATCCGGTGGGCAGCGCGGACGACTACGCCACGAAGTTCTTCCGCCCCTATCAGGACTACCAGGCGCCGATCTACGCGATACCCGGCAACCACGACTGGTACGAGGACCTCGGCGGGTTCATGCGCGTCTTCTGCGCGGACTCGCCGCCCCTCGCCCCCGAGCCGGCACCGCGCCCCCTCAGCCGGGCCTGGTTGCGCTCGCTGCTGTGGCACCGACCGCGCCCCAGCGACGGTCAACACCTGGACCAGGCACGCCAGTTGCGCTCCGCACAGGCCCAACAGGCCGTCCAGCCGGGCCCGTACTGGGCCATCGACGCCGGTCCCTTGCGGATCATAGGCATCGACACCGGTCTGCTCGGCACGATCGACGCCGAACAGGGCGCCTGGCTGCGCGAGGTGTCCAAGGGTCCCCGCCCCAAGATCCTCATCACCGGATCGCCCTTGTACGTCGACGGTGAGCACCACCCGTGCACCATCGAGGGCGGCGACGGCACCGTCGACGACATCGTCCGGGACCCCGATCACCACTATGTGGCGGCGATCGGCGGCGACATCCACAACTACCAGCGCTATCCGGTCCAGGTCGGCGGCCGCACCATCCAGTACGTCGTCTCGGGCGGCGGCGGGGCGTTCATGCACGCCACGCACACCATCCCCCGCATCGACATCGCGGACGTCACCGAGAAGGACTTCCGCTGCTATCCGCTGCGCGGCGATTCCCTCGCGTTCTACAGCAGGCTCTACGGGCGGCGGCTGCGACTGCGCCGCTTCTTCACCCTCACCGAGGACGAGGCGATGGCCGTGATCGCCGAGCGGCTCGGCATCCCGCCGACCCGCACCCCGGGCGGAGCGGTACGCGTCACCCGTCGTATCCGCATCGTGGCCGGTCTGCTCGGCGCCGGAGGCCGTCCCGACCGCACGTCACGGTTCCGCCTCCCGGTGCGCAAGATCTACACGCAGTTGTTCTCGCCGGGTTCGGCGACGTACAGCCCGCCGTTCTTCAAGCAGTTCCTGCGTCTGGACGTCACCCCGGAGGCGGTCCACCTGCGCTGCTACGCGGCCACAGGCAACCGCGCGCAGGAGATCGAACCGCCCGTCGAGGACGAGGTCACCATTCCTCTGACGTGAGATGACCCGATCTTGACCCGCGCAGGGGGAACAGTTCCCGTGACCACCTGGTTGGCACCACCGTAATACTTGATACATCAAACAACCATGGAGGAGCCCGTGCCGCCGACCTCACGCCCCCTGCGCAAGCTCGGTTTCCTGACCATCGGCCTGTTCGACGAGGCGGATCCGGGCCGGGGCCACGAGTCCACGCTGGAGATCATCGAGCTGGGCGAGCGGCTCGGCTTCGACAGTGCGTGGCTGCGTCACCGGCATCTGCAGTACGGCATCTCGTCCCCGGTGGCCGTCATGGCGGCGGCCTCGCAGCGCACCAGCCGAATCGAGCTCGGCACGGCGGTGATCCCGCTCGGCTGGGAGAATCCGCTGCGGCTGGCCGAGGACCTGGCGACGGTCGACATCCTGTCCGGGGGCCGCATCAACCCGGGTGTCAGTGTCGGCCCTCCGATGCACTACGACCAGATCAAGGAGGCGCTGTATCCGGACACGGCGGACGCCGAGGACTTCTCCTACGAGCGGGTGCGGCGGCTGCTGGACTTCGTGCGCGGCAAGAGCGCCACGGACTTCAGCGGGGTCGAGGGGTTCGAGGTGTTCTCCGACCGGGTGCAGCCGCACTCCCCCGGCCTTGGCCGTCGCCTCTGGTACGGCGGCGGGAGCCTGAGTTCGGCGCGCTGGGCCGGCGAGCACGGCATGAACTTCCTCACCAGCAGTGTCGTCAAGGCGGAGAGCCCCCAGGGAGCGGACGGGGAGGCGGAGGAGTTCGACTTCGCAGAGGTCCAGCTGTCCCACATCCGCGCCTTCCGCGCCCATCACCCCGACGGCGACAACGCCCGCGTCTCACAGGGCCTGGTCGTCATCCCGACCGACTCCGCCTCGCCCGAACAGCGCGCGAAGTACGAGGAGTTCGCCGCCAAGCGCACCCCTCGCACGGCCTCCCCGCAGGGGCCGGCGCGGCTGATGTTCGCGCCGGACATCGTCGGCAGCTCGGAAGAGATCGCCGAACGCCTCCATGCCCATGCCGCGTTCCGCGAGGTGGACGAGGTGGCGTTCGCGCTGCCCTTCACCTTCGAGCACGAGGACTATGTGCAGATCCTCACCGACATGGCCACGCGGCTGGGGCCGGCGCTCGGCTGGCGGCCCGCTGCCTGAGCCTGCGTTCACCAGCGCCCGGGTTCGGTCCCGACGAGCGGCTGCGACGGCTTGCCGTCCACGCCGATGGGGATGTCGCCCGTGAGCATCACCCGGTGCATGATCCGGGGGAAGCCGAGGTGGGCGTTGTCGCTGGGGGCGAGGTGGATCGTGGCCCGGTTGTCCCAGAAGGCCACGCTGCCCGGCTCCCAGCGGAACCGCACCGTGTACTCGGGCCGTACCGCCTGCTCCAGCAACATGTCCAGCAGCGCCCGGCTCTCCGGGCGGGAGACCTCGGTGATCTGCTCGAGGTAGTAGCCGTTGACGAACAGGACCCGCTCCCCCGTCTCCGGGTGCACCCGCACGAGCGGGTGCACGGAGGCGACCTGATGGTCCAGCAGGTGCCGCAGGTAGGCGTCGTCGCCGGGCCGTGGCTGGTAGCCGACGCCGAGCCGGTGCTCGGCGCGCAGCCCGTCCACGAACTCCCGTACCGGCCCGGACAGTCCGGCGTACGCGGCCGCGAGGTTCGACCACGTCGTGTCGCCTCCGTACGGCGGGACGGTCTCGGCGCGCAGGATCGTCGCGGCCGGCGGGTCGATGCGGGCGCCGTGGTCGCAGTGCCAGCCGCGCAGAAGACTGTGCCGACGGCGCTGCAGCCACTCCTCGTGCTCCATGCCGAACTTCCCGCCCAGCTCCAGCCGGTCGGCGGTGGTCTCCACCTCGGGGAAGTCCGGCGGCGAGGCGCTGCCCCGCTTGCGCAGCACGACGGGTTCGCCGAACCGGCGCGCGAACCCCACGTGCCCGGCGTGGTCCAGCCGCTGCCCGCGGAAGAACACCACCTTCCAGCGCAGCACCGCCGCGCGGATCGCGGCGACCACGGCGTCGTCCAGGTCACCGGCCAGGTCGACGCCCCTGATCTCGGCTCCGATGTGCCCGGCCACCGGTTTGACCTCGATGCCCGCGGCCCGTTCGACGCCCGTCTCCGTGTCCCGCTCAGTCGCCATGCGTACTCCGCTGATCGCCCGGACCGGCTCCGCTCGGCCGGTCGCCGTATCCGATCTTTGCAGGGAATGCGACGGACGTCCGCGGACTGGCGCGCCCGGTGAGGCTGCTCCGTTCCAACTGCCGGGCGTGTGAAGCCTCCTGCGGATCAGGCCCGCGATGTACGCGCGGGCTTCGGCTCCGTGCGGCGGTGGACGGGGCCGCCGGGCGCGAACCAGCCCGCCTTCTTGCGCACCGCCGGTGAGGGGTCCTCGTCGCGGGCACGCACCAGGGCGGCGACGGCCTCCGGGGCGCTGTGCACCCACAGTCCGACGAGCTCGGCCGCCCTGGCCCTGACCTGGGGGTCCGGGTCGTCGTGCAGGATCCGGATCGCACGCGGCTGGATCACGGCACGGTCGGGGCGGCAGGCGTCCGCGTCCGGCTTGCACCGGTCGCAGGACAGGGCGTGGAGCGCCGCCACCCGTACCCGGGCGTCCGGGTCGTCGAGCATGGCGGTCAGGTCGTCCATCGCCTCGGCCACCAGCAGTTGGTCCAACAGCCTGCAGCATTCCTCCCGCACCCGGGGAAGCGGGTGCCTCAGCCCTCGGCGGATGCAGGGCACCGCTTCCGTCCCGCGCCGCAGGAGTTCGCGAAAGGCGTCGGGCCGGCGTGGCTCGCTGCCCAGTGCGTCGACGAGGGCGACGGTTTCGGCCGTCGGCATGTCGTCCCCCTTCCTCCCTCGTCGAGCCTGCGCGTCCTGCTGCCATGGCTCCAAGGGATTTTCCGCGGCGCGGGAGGCCGTCGTCACACGTTGAACTCCCGTATGACGGTGTTTCGGAACACCGCCGTGCCGTCGATGGTGAACAGGGCCAGGCCCGTGTCGACCAGGTACGGGAACACCTCGCTGGAGTGCACGTATCGGCCGTCGTCGAGGTACATCTCCACGGACGTCCGGTCCACGAGGATGCGCAGCTTCACCACGCCCGCCGAACGGCTGAACGGGGTGTGGCTCTCCTGCCACTTGCCGGAGCTGTCGGGGTTGACGGTGGTGCGGCGGTTGAGGAAGGCGTAGTCGTTGTAGATGCCGGCGTCGATGTGCCGCCCTCCGTCGGGTGAGCGGCGCAACTGGAGCCCGGCGCCGGTGAGTTGGTTCCAGGTGATCTCCGTGGTGATCTCGTAGGAGATGCCCGTGTAGTCGAGAACCTTGGTGCCGTGGACGGTCAGGTCACCCAGGTTCACCGTGCGGGAGACGTACGCGTCGAGGGCGGCGACGGGGCGGGAGGCCAGGTAGTACGTGCCGACGGAGTCACGCTTCAGGGTGAGCTCGCGGACGATCGAGTCGGTGCCGTTGAAGCCGTCGCAGTCGATGGTGGGTGTGGTGTTCGCGTAGTCCCAGTTGTTCAGCCAGCCGAGCGCGTAGCGTGCGCCGGGATCTTGCGTGCCGTTTTTGTTCCGCTTCTCGAAGGTGACGGCGCCGTACCAGTCCCAGCCGTGGTCGAGCCACTGCGGGTCGGCGGCGTCGGCCGTGAAGGCGCTGCCGTCGAAGGCACCTGTCCAGTACGCGTACGTGTTGGGCAGCCCCGAGCTCTTGCCGTTGGCGCTGACGCCCAGCACCCACTTCACCGTGCCGTCCTCCGCCGTGATCCGGAACAGGTCGGGACATTCCAGCGTGCCGAGCCCGTCCTTGATGAATCCTCCTGCATACGTCCAGGACTTGAGGTCCGAGGAGTGGTAGAAGCCCACCTTGATGCCCTCGGCGAGGGCCATCACCCACCTGTCGCGGTCCTCGTCGCGGATCACTTTGGGATCGCGGAAGTCGGCGACACCGGGGTTGGGGAGGACCGGGCCGGTGCCGTGGTTGGTGAAGGTGCGGCCGCCGTCGGTGGAGTAGTACAGGAACTGCGCCTGGTGGTCGGTTCCGCCGCCGGGCGACATCGTGGCGATGACGATCACCGCGCCGGCGCCGAAGCCTGCCGTGTTGTCCGTGTCCACCACCGCCGAGCCCGACCAGACGTCGCCGTTGGGAGTGGTGTCCTTCGGCACGGCGACCCCGCGGTCGGTGAAGGTGACCAGGTCGGAGGTGGTGGCCAGGCGCCAGGCCGTGCCGGCCGGACCGGTGGGGTAGTCGGCGTTGTAGAGGTAGTAGTAGTGGTACTCGCCGTCGATCCAGACCGGGCGCTGGGGGTCGTTCTTCCAGGCGTCGGGGACTGTGAAGTGGTAGGCGGCGCGGTAGCTGGCGCAACTCGCCCTGGTCGCCCTGGGTTTGGCGGTGGCCCGCGTTGCAGGTAGCAGCACGGCGGCTCCCCCGGCAGCGGTGCCGGTCAGCAGGGCTCTCCGGGACATCCCTTGCATCACTCTTCGTTCCTCTCGTCGTCGAGTGGAGAACGGCGGCTCGTGTGGTGCAGGACTGTGCGGCCTAACTCGTTAAAGGTCAAGGGGTGCACGAGCCTTGACAGGGCCGTGGCGGGCTTCCCATCATCTGGGGCATCGACCCTGATCTAACACGAGTTAGGCAAGTTGGATGACCGACTCGCTCGTCACCCGCCGTATGTTGCTGCGGTACGGGGCCTACGGAGCGGGGGCAGCCGCGCTGGCAGGCACCGCCGCGAACTGGGACCGGCTCACCGGAGCCGACATCCCCGGTCGCAACGACGGCTCCCTCGTCGTCGCGACCCTCGGCCCCGCCTATGGCCCGGAGGCCATCCGCACCCTCACCGAGGGCTTCCGGAAGGTCCACCCCGACATCAAGCTGCGGATCAACGCGGTGCAGGCCGTCGACTGGTCGGACTTCTTCGCGAAGATCCTCACCCAGATCGCGGCGGGCACCGCGCCCGACCTCGTCTACGTCGCCACCGAGGGCGTGCAGCTGTTCGCGCAGCGCCTCGGCGTCCCTCTGGACCGCTGGGTGCAGCGGGACGCGGCCGAACTCAAGGAGTACTTCGCCGACGTCCATCCCTCGCTGGTGGAGTCGATGATGTACGAGGGGCACCTCTACCAGCTGCCCGTGGAGTTCAACGCGGCCGACATGTATCTGAACCGGCAGGTGCTCGAACGGGCGCGCGCGGACTTCCCCGCTCCCGACTGGACCCGCGACGACTTCACCGCGTTGCTGCGGGCCATGAAGAAGTCCAGCGGCTCGCAGTTCACGCCGTACTTCTGGACCAACCGGCTGTGGGGCGGGGTGGTGCCCTGGCTGTTCGCGGGCGGCACCAATCTGCTCACGGAGTCCAAGGCGCCGGGTGGTGCCTGGCTGTGGGACTCCTTCTACCCGGCTGCCCAGCGCCAGGGCCGCGGCGGCGGCTTCCGCTGGACGACCCCGCAGGCCACCGCCGGGCGCGTCGAGGAGGCGTACGACTATCTCGCCTCCCTCATCCAGGAGGGCCTGTGCACCCGCCCCGAGGGCGGTAACGGCCAGAACCTCGTCGGCGTGTTCTCCACCGGCCGCGTCGGCGTCACACCGGCGGGCGGCTTCTGGGCCGGCGGCCTGCACCTCGCCGGGATGCAGGCGGACGGCTTCGACGTGCAGTACTTCCCGCGCTGGCGCACCCAGCGCCACCAGTTCGGCGCGGCGGGCTACGCGCTGCTGCGCACTTCCAAGAGGCAGGACGAGGCCTGGGAGTTCATCAAGTACGCCGCCCGCCGGGACACCCTGATGCGACTGTTCGACACCAACCAGACCACCCCGGCGCGCCGCTCGATGCTGACCGCCGCCCGCTACCGGGAGACCGGCCCGAAGCACTGGCAGGTCTTCTACGACACCCTCGACAAGTTCCCCGACACCGGGCCGATCCCCGCCCCGCCGCAGGTCGCCGAGGTGACCGAGGTACTGCTCAAGCACACCGGCACCGCCCTCGCCTCACCGCGCTCGGTGCGCCCCGCACTGCGCCGGATGCAGGGCGACCTGGAGAAGGCCATGGAGCGTGACGCATGACGAACACCCAGGTCCCCGCCGTACGGCCGAGGGCCGCCACGCCGGCCGTCGCCCCGCCGCAGCCCTCGCCCCTGCGCACCCGTGGCACCCGGCTGCTCGCCGCCCTCTTCCTCGCACCCACGATCGTCGGCATCGTCGTGTTCACGGTCGTCCCGATCGTCGGCTCGGTGGTACTGAGCCTGTTCCACTGGAACGTGATCGACTCGCCGAGCTTCGCGGGGGCGGCCAACTACCGTGAGGTCTTCACCGACTCGACCGTGCGG
This sequence comes from Streptomyces sp. NPDC001157, assembly GCF_053598255.1. NCBI lineage: Bacteria > Bacillati > Actinomycetota > Actinomycetes > Kitasatosporales > Streptomycetaceae > Streptomyces > Streptomyces sp. NPDC001157. Next base: position 41,296 of record NZ_JBSFJW010000036.1, on the reverse strand, counting down.
GTCTCCTTCCTCAACACGCTCGTGTTCATGGTCTTCGCGGTCGCCGCGCAACTCCTGATCGCCCTCGCACTGGCGCTGACCCTGAACGGACGGATGCCGACGTGGCTGCGCTCGGTGTTCCGCTCGGCGTTCTTCTTCCCGCTGGTGCTGTCCGCCGCGTCGATCTCCGTGGTGATGAAGTACCTGTTCAACCAGGACTTCGGGGTGGTGAACTGGCTGATCGGGCTGGTCGGCATCTCGCCGGTGCCCTGGCTGACCTCGGAGCACGCGGCACTCGCGACCGTGATCGTCGTCTATGTGTGGCAGCAGTTCGGCTTCTCGTTCCTGCTGTTCATCGGCGGTCTCAACAACATCCCCAAGGAGGTCCACGAGGCCGCCTCCCTGGACGGTGCGACCGGTCTGCGCAAGCACCTGCATGTGACGCTGCCGCTGCTGTCGCCGACGCTCCTGGTGGCGACCGTGGTCGGCGTCATCAACGCCCTGCAGGTCTTCGAGCAGCCGTACGTGCTGACCAACGGCGGGCCCGGCGACTCCACCCGCACCGTCGTGATGGTCATCTACGAGACCGCGTTCGAGCAGCTGCGCTTCGGTGAGGCGTCCGCGGTGGGCGTGCTGCTGTTCGTGCTGATCATGGCGGTGACCGCCCTCCAGTTCCGGCTCAGCCGGCGTTTCGTCCACTACCAGTGAGCCGGGTGACCTCCATGAGCCAAGCAAGCCTGTCCCTGAGCCGCGCCCGGTACTCCCTCGGGCCATGGGCACGGATCACCGCCCTGGCGGTGTGCGCGCTGCTGACCCTCGGCCCGGTCATCTGGACCGTCTCCACCTCGCTGCGCACCCCGGCCCAGTCCTTCGACCTGCCCCCGAAGATCATCCCGACACATCCGACGGCTGACGCCTACCGCGGGGTGTTCGGCCAGATCGACGTGTGGCTGCTCGCCCTGAACTCGACGCTGGTGACCGCGCTGATCGCGGTCGGCCAGATGATCACGGCGGGACTTGCCGGGTATGCGTTCGCACGCCTCGAATTCCGTTTCAAGAAGCCCCTGTTCGGGCTGGTGCTTGCGACGATGATGGTGCCGCTGCAGGTGACCATCGTGCCGGTGTTCCTGGTGCTGAAGTCGATGGGCCTGACCGACACCCTGCTCGGTCTGATCATTCCGGCCTTCCCGACCGCGTTCGGCACCTTCCTGATGCGCCAGTACTTCCTGGGCATGCCCAGGGATCTGGGCGAGGCGGCCATGCTGGACGGTGCCGGGCCCTGGCGGATCTTCCGCTCGGTGTATGCACCGCTGGCCGCGCCCGGCCTCGCCATCGTCGGCGTGCTGGCCTTCAACTACCACTGGAACGAGTTCTTCCGGCCGCTGATCCTGGAGACCTCCGGGCAGAACTACACGCTGCCGCTGGGCCTGGTCTCCCTCCAGGGCAACCTGGGCACCGGCTCCATCTCGGTGGTCCTCGCCGGTGTCGTCCTCTCCATGCTCCCCGCCGTCGCCGTGTTCGTCGTCGGCCAGCGCCCTCTGCGCGAGGGCATCACGTCCGCAGGAGTCAACCGTTGAGCCTCGACCCCAACGCCCCGCGCTTCAGGGTCCGTCCGCCCGCCGGCTGGATCAACGACCCGAACGGGCCGTTCCGTCTGCGGGACCGCTACCACCTCTTCTACCAGCACAACCCTGACGCGCCGGAGCACGCGAACGTCCACTGGGGCCATGTCTCCAGCCCCGACCTCGCGCACTGGGAGCACCACCCGATCGCCCTCACTCCCACGCCGGACGGCCCGGACGAGGCGGGCTGCTGGTCCGGTTGCGTGGTCGACGACGACGGTGTGCCGACCGCCGTGTACACCGGCGTCGACCGCCACCACACCGGCCTCGGCACCGTCTGTCTGGCGCGGGCGGTGGTGCCGGACGACGAGACGCTGACCGACTGGAAGCCGCTGCCGACACCCGTGGTGAGCGGCCCGCCCGCCGATCCGGACGTGGTGATGTTCCGCGACCCGTTCGTGTTCCGCCAGGGCGGGCGGCGGTGGGCGCTGGTCGGCGCGGGGCACGCGGACGGAACACCGTCGGTCCTGCTGTACGACTGCGACGACCTGCTCGACTGGCGCTTCGCCGGGGTCCTCCTCGACGGCAACGACCCCGTCGCGGCGGAGGTCTTCGGGGACCGGGCGGTCGGCTGGGAGTGCCCGCAGCTGTACGCGACGGCGAGCGGACAGTGGGTGCTCGTGGTGTCGCTGTGGGACGGCGATCCGTGTGCCACGGGCTATCTGACGGGCCGTCTGCAGCCGTACGGGGAAGGCGGATTGCGCTTCGAGGCACGGACCGGCGGACGGCTCGACCACGGGCGGGACTTCTACGCGCCGGCCGTGCTCCAGGAGCCGGACCGGGCACTGATGTGGGGTTGGTCCTGGGAGGCCCGCGCGCAGAGCGAGGTCGAGCGCGCCGGCTGGGCAGGGGTGCTCACCGCGCCGCGCGTCGTGGACGTCCACCCGGACGGCGCCCTGTGTGTCGTACCGGCACCGGAGCTTCAACTCCTGCACGCGGCCGAGCCGTTCGTCACCGCACCCGGCAGGGTTGCGCTTCCGCAGTCGTACGACCTGACCGTCACCGTGCACGGGCGGACCACCGTGGGTCTGCTGTGGTCGGCCGGCGGCGCACGGCTGACGGTACGGCTCGACCCGGACGAGGGCACCGTGACGCTGGATCGCGGCGACTGGCCGCGGACCCGGCCCGACGGGTCCGCGCCGATCGTGGTCCGGGCGCCCGCCCGGCAGGTGCGGATGCTGGTCGACGGTTCACTGCTCGAGCTGTTCGTCGACGACCGGGTCACCGTCACCGAGCGGGTCTACTTGCGCCCGGGCGATGTGCGCGAGCTGGTCGTGGCGGGGCACGCGGCCACCGTCACCGGGTGGGAGCTGGTCCCACCGACGCACGAGTGATCACCGGGCAGGCCAGGCGCCGCACGGTGGCGGGCGGCGTCCGTCCGGTGTCGATGACGTCCAGCAGCAGCCGGGTGGCCGCCTCGCCCATCGCCCGGTGCGGCAGCGCGACCGTGGTCAGGGGCGGCGAGAGGAACGCGGCCATGTGCTCCTGGTCGTCGTAGCCGACCACCGAGAGGTCCCCGGGGACGGCGATGCCGAGGCGGGTCGCGGCGTGCAGAACGCCCGCCGCGACCCGGTCGTTGTAGCAGAAGACACCGGTCGGGCGCCGGTCGGCCGGGACACCGTCGAGGATGCGCAGCGCGCCCTCGTACCCGCCGGAGATCTCGCCGCCGGTGCGCACGACCCACTCCTTGGGCACGGTGATCCCCTCGGCGCGCAGCGCGTCCCGGAACCCGCGCAGCCGCTCCACCGACGCGATGTCGTCCTGGCCGCCGATCATGGCGACCGTGCGGTGGCCTTCCTGCAGCAGCAGCCGGGCCGCCGTACGGCCTCCGGCGCGCTCGGCCGGGATGACGGCGGGCAGGGAGTCGTCCTCGGGCAGGCAGTTGGCGAGGACGGAGTGGGTGCGGTGCAGGCCCTCGGGGACGCGGACCCGGCGCAGCGACATGGCGGCGTAGATGATGCCGTCGACGCGGCGGTCGAGGAGTTCGGCGACGGCCGCGTCCTCCTTGGCCTGGTCGCCGCCGGAGTCGACGGTCAGTACGAGGTGTTCGCTGTCCCAGGCGGTCTCCATGGCGCCGCGCAGCAGCCGGCCGGCGAAGGGCGAGGAGGCGATCTCGTCGGTGACCAGGCCGATCACGGCGGTACGGCGGCGGCGCAGGCCGCGGGCGACGGGGTCGGGGCGGTAGCCGAGCTGGGCGGCGGCCCGGCGGATGCGTTCCTGGGTGGCGGGCGAGAGGTTGCCTTCGGCGCGGCCGTTGAACACGAAGGAGACGGCGGTGTGCGACACACCGGCGAGCCGGGCGACGTCGCGTGACGTGGGACGTCCGGATCCCGCCTGTCCCGTGTCCTCGGTGCGGCCCATCCCGTGTGCTGCCCTCATCCCCCACCCGTCCGGTTGATCACAGCTCACCCTATCCGTGACGCTGTAGGTACGGCACAGTCGAGGGAAAGGTCCCACGATGATCAGCGTCCCCACGCACACGCTCAACGACGGCACGGCTCTCCCCGCTCTCGGCCTGGGCACCTGGCCGATGCCCGACGCGGAGGCGGAACAGGCCGTGTCCGAGGCCCTCGGCATGGGCTACCGCCTGGTCGACACGGCCACCAACTACTCGAACGAGTCCGGAGTCGGGCGCGGTGTCGCCCGCAGCGGCGTGCCCCGGGAGGAGGTCGTGGTGACGACGAAGCTCCCGGGCCGGCACCACGGCTACGAGGAGACCCTGGCCTCCTTCGAGGAGTCCCGCGGCCGGCTGGGCGTGGACTACGTCGACCTGTATCTGATCCACTGGCCGCTCCCCCGGGTCGGAAAATACGTCGACTCCTGGCGGGCCATGATCAAACTGCGGGAGGAGGGCCTGATCCGTTCCATCGGCGTCTCGAACTTCACCGTTGAGCATCTCGAGCGGCTGGAGAAGGAGACCGGGGTGCTGCCGTCCGTCAACCAGATCGAACTCCACCCGTTCTTCCCGCAGGAGGAGCTGCGCGCCTTCCACGCCGCCAAGGGCATTCGCACCGAGAGCTGGACTCCTCTCGGGCGCGGCAAGGGCCTGCTCGACGACCCCGTCGTCATCGGCATCGCCGAGACCTTCGGTGTGACGCCCGGCCAGGTGGTCCTGCGCTGGCACACCCAGCTGGGCGCGGTGCCCATCCCGAAGTCCTCGAACCCCGAGCGGCAGCGGGCGAACCTCGACGTCTTCGGCTTCGAACTGGACTCCGGCCAGCTCGGCGCGATCGCTGACCGGGCCCACCGGCGACTCGGCGGGGACCCAGAGGTGCACGAGGAGTTCTGAGCCGCCCCGCCGGGTACTCGGGGCGCACGAGGCAGGGCGTACGGAAGGAGCCGGAGGTGGGTGAACAGGACCGGCTGCGGGACTATCGCGGCAAACGCGACTTCGGACGGACCAAGGAACCGCAGGGGCGGTCGGCCGCCTCGGGCGAGGAGCCCCGCTTCGTCGTGCAGATCCATGACGCCGGCACCATGCACTTCGACTTCCGGCTCCAGGTCGGCGACGTACTGAAGTCGTGGTCGATCCCCAAGGGCCCCTCCGGCGATCCGCAGGACAAGCGGCTCGCCGTGCCCACGGAGGACCATCCGCTGGAGTACGAGGAGTTCGAGGGCGTGATTCCGCAGGGCGAGTACGGCGGCGGCACCGTGATCGTCTGGGATCACGGCACCTATGAGCCGCTGAGCCACGACCGCAAGGGGCGGCCCGTCGACTTCGAGGAGTCGCTCGAACACGGGCATGCCCGGTTCCGCCTCAAGGGTTCGAAGTTGCACGGCGAGTACGCCCTCACCCGCTTCCGCGGCGGGAAGGACGGGGACACCGAGGAGGCCTGGCTGCTGGTGAAGGCGGGCGGAGGAGCCCACGGGCACGGGACGCCGGATCCGCGGCGGGCCCGCTCCGTCAACAGCGGCCGTACCCTCGCCCAGGTCACGGCGGCTGCCGGGGAGCGGTGAGCGGCGGTGTCCGGCCTGCTGGACTCGCTCCCCGACGACCAGCAGGGGCTGCTGCGCACGGGGCGCCCGGGCGCGGAGCCGGCCGCCCGTCCGATGCTCGCGACGCTCAGTGACCGGCGGGACTTCGACAGCGGGTGGATCTTCGAACGGAAGCTGGACGGCATCCGGCTGCTGGCGGTGCGGGACGGCGAGCGGGTCACGCTGCTGTCGCGGACGGGACGTCGCCTGAACGACACATATCCGGAGATCGTGGCGGCGCTGGCCGCCCAGTCCTGCACGGACTTCACCGTGGACGGGGAGGTCGTCGCGTTCAACCGGGGCCGCACCGACTTCGCCCGGCTCCAGCAGCGCATGGGTCTGACCCGCCGAGGGGACATCGAGGCGAGCGGTGTCGCGGTGACTTACTACGTGTTCGACCTGCTCGCGCTGGAGGGCGCGGACCTCACCCGGCTGCCGCTCAGGACTCGGAAGTCCCTGTTGCGCCGCGCCCTGACCTACCGCACTCCGCTGCGGCTGACCTCTCACCGCAACGAGGGCGGCGCCGACCTGCTGGCCGTCTCCTGCGCCCACGGCTGGGAAGGCCTGATCGCCAAACGGGCCGACAGTGACTACCAGCCGCGCCGCTCCAGGGACTGGCTGAAGCTCAAGTGCTCCCAGGGGCAGGAGTTCGTCGTCGGAGGGTTCACCGAACCGGCGGGCAGCCGGGGCGGCCTGGGGGCGTTGCTCCTCGGCTACCAGGAGCACGGGAAGCTGCGGTACGCGGGCAAGGTCGGCACCGGCTTCGACCGCTCCACGCTGCTCTCGCTGCGGGAACGGCTCGACCGACTGCGCGCGGCCGACCCGCCGTTCGAGGGCCGGGTGCGTCAGGCGGGCGCCAGGTGGGTGCGGCCGGAGCTGGTCGCGCAGATCGACTTCACCGAGTGGACGCGGGACGGCTTGCTGCGGCATCCGCGGTTCCTGGGGCTGCGGGACGACAAGAAACCGCAGGACGTCGTGCGGGAGCGGCCGAGCGCCTGAGAGCGCCCGGTCGGATCCAGGGATTGCTCCAACTGGCTTTGTGCGTCTCGTATGATCACCGCGGCAATCCTTCTCTGCACCAGGAGATCCCCCCATGAACATTGCCCTGCGTACGGCGGTCACCGGAGCGGTGACCGCCGCTACCGTCCTCATCTGCGCGCCCGCGCAGGCCACACCGCCGGGACCTGGCGTCTCTGCCCGGCTCATCGGTCAATGGACGGTCGGGAGCACCGACTACACCGTGCGGGAGATAACGATCCCGCGCGGCCAGGCCACCGGCTGGCACTACCACGACGGCCCCCTGTACGCCGTGGTGAAGGAGGGCACGCTCAGCCACTTCGACTCCGACTGCGCCTCCGACGGCGTGTACCCCAAGGGCAGCTTCGTGCAGGAGCCTGCGGGATCCGACCATGTGCACATCGGCCGCAACCTCGGCGACACCGATGTCGTCCTCGACGTGCTCTATGTGCTGCCGCACGGCGCGCCGTTCTCCGAGGACGCTCCCAACCCCGGCTGCTCCTTCCAGTGATCAGACCGGGGGCAGGGTCTGTTCGGCCCAGATGGTCTTCCCCCGGCCCGTCTGGCGGCTGCCCCAGCGCTGAGTGAGCTGGGCGACCAGCAGCAGTCCGCGGCCGCCCTCGTCGAAGGCGTGCGCCCGGCGCAGATGCGGTGAGGTGGAACTGCCGTCGGAGACCTCGCAGATGAGGCTGCGGTCGCGGATCAGCCGCAGCTGGACGGGGGGCGCGCCGTACCGGATCGCGTTGGTGACCAGTTCGCTGACGACCAGTTCGGTGACGAAGGCGGCCTCGTCCAGGCCCCAGGCGGTCAGCTGCTCGGTGGCCGCCTGGCGGGCCGCGGCCACGCGTTCCGGATCGGAGGTGATGTCCCAGGTGGCGACCCGGTCCTCGCCCAGCGCCCGGGTGCGGGCCAGCAGCAGCGCCACGTCGTCACTGGGCTCCTCCGGCAGCACGGCCTTGAGGACCGTGTCGCACAGGGTGTCGAGGGTGTCGGCGCGGGCGGTCAGTGCGCGGCACAGTTCGGCCGTCGCGTGGTCGACGTCGCGGTCTCGGTCCTCGATCAGGCCGTCCGTGTACAGGGCGACCACGGCGCCCTCGGGCAGTTCCAGCTGCGTCGCCTCGAAGGGCAGGCCGCCGACGCCGAGCGGGGGTCCCGCCGTCATGGGGACGAGGCTCGCGGTGCCGTCGGGCAGCAGCACGGCGGGCGGTGGATGGCCGGCCGCGGCGAGGTCGAGGCGGCGCGAGACGGGGTCGTAGACGGCGTAGAGGCAGGTGGCGCCGAGCTCCGCGACCTCGTCACCGTCGTCCGACGCCAGGTGGGTGACCAGGTCGTCCAGGTGGGTGAGGAGTTCGTCCGGCGGCAGGTCCACGTCCGCGAGGGTGCGTACGGCGGTGCAGAGGCGGCCCATGGTGGCCGAGGAGGCGATGCCGTGCCCCACCACGTCGCCGACGACCAGGGCGACGCGGCTGCCGGAGAGCGGGATCACGTCGAACCAGTCGCCGCCGATGCCGACCAGTGAATCGGAGGGCAGATAGCGGTGGGCCACCTCGACCGCCGCCTGTCCGGGCAGACCTTTCGGCAGCAGGCTGTTCTGCAGGGCCAGTGCGGTGGTGCGTTCGCGGCAGAAGCGGCGGGCGTTGTCGATGCAGACGGCGGCGCGGCTGGCGAGTTCCTCGGCGAGAACGGCGTCGTCGTCGCCGTAGTCGTCCGGATTGGCGATGCGGACGGCGACCGCGACGCCCAGGGTGGTGCCGCGGGCCCGCAGCGGTACGGCGAGCATCGAGTGCACGCCCTTGCGGTGGGGGCGGCCCCCGGGGGCTCGCGCATTGCGCTCGGCGACCCAGCGCACGAATTCCTGCTCACCCGCATGGCTGAGGACGGCCCGCCCGGTGCGCAGTGCCTTCGCGGGCGGCGAGAACGACGGGTAGAAGTCGGTGTCGCCCACATGCACGGCGGCTTCGGGTGTGCCCTCGGTGACCGAGCCGTGGGCGACGCGGCGCAGCACGATGTCCGTCTCCGGCAACACGGGGTGCTCCTCCGCGCCGAGGACCCAGTCGAGCAGGTCGACGCTGGCGAAGTCGGCGTAGCGGGGCACCAGCAGTTCGACGAGTTCCTCGGCGGTGCGGACCACGTCCAGCGTCGTGCCGATGGAGGCCGCCGCCTCGTTCAGCAGCGCCAGACGCTCGCGGGCCCAGTACTGGTTGCTGCTGTCGAAAGCGGCCAGGGCGACCGCGCTCACCTCGCCCGAGGCGTCCCGCACGGGCCACATCTCGGTGGTCCAGGCATGCTCCCGGTTCAGGGCGGGCGCGCCGGTGTAGCTCTCGTACCGGGCCGGCCGGCCCGTCTCGGCCACCTGGCGCAACTTGGCCAGGAAGCCGCTGCTGTGCACCGCGTCCTCCACGGTGTCGGAGAAGAAGCGCCCGAGGAGGGCGTCCTCCGATACCCCCATCACCCGGCAGGCCACGCCGTTGACGCGCAGATAGCGCTGGCGGGTGTCGAAGACGGACATCGACATGGAGGCCTGTTCGAAGGCGTGGCCGGCCAGGGTCGACTCGCCGGGCGGCTCGGCCGTGATGATGTAGCCGTCCGGTTCGCCGTCCCCGCCGAGCACAGCGGTCGCCCTGAGGGCGAGTACGACGGGCGAGCCGTCGTGGTGGCGCAGGACGACCGTGCCGGTCAGGGCCGCCACGGCCGCGGACGGCGGCTCCTCGGCGAGCAGGTCCCGCACCGCGCGGCCCACGGCCTCCTCGGCGGGGTATCCCGTCAGCCTCCGGGCACCTTCGCTCCACCCGGTCACGATGCCCCGGGCATCGACGATCGCCGCAGCGGGGGCGTGCTCCATAGAGTTCAGGATGGTTCTTTTGTCGCAGTGCTTCAACCGAGACGGAGGGCCGGGCGGGCCCTCCGTCTCGCGGCGGTCACTTCTGCCGGTCGCGCAGGGCGGCGAGGGCCCGGTCGGCGTGGGTGTTCATGCGCAGCTCGCTGCGGACGATCTCCAGGACGGTGCGGTCCTCCGCTATGACGAAGGTGACCCGCTTGGTGGGGGCCAGGGTGAAACCGCGCTTGACGCCGAACCGCTCGCGGATGGTGCCGTCGGTGTCGGACAGCAGCGGCATGCCGAGGTTGTGGCGGCCGGTGAACTCCTGCTGTTTCTCGACGGAGTCACCGCTGATGCCCACGGGCCGGGCGCCGACGGCCGCGAACTCGGCGGCCAGGTCACGGAAGTGGCAGGCCTCCGCGGTGCAGCCCGCGGTGAGCGCGGCGGGATAGAAGAACAGCACGATGGGTCCGTCGGCGAGCAGCTCGGACAGGGTGCGGGTGGTGCCGGTCTCGTCCGGCAGTTCGAAGTCGTCGATCTTGTCGCCGACGTTCACACGCTCGCTCACCTACCGGCCCTCCCCGTTCTTCGCGACGCTGCGGGCCCACAGCACGAGGGGCACCTGCAACGGCAGCCGCCCGATGGCCGCGGCCTTCTGCGGGGTGGGGCGGTGCCGCCAGTCGACGGCCATCTTCACGTTGGCGGGGAACACGCCGACGAAGAACGCGGCGGCGGCGAGGGCCGCGGGCTTGCGGGTGCGGGGCAGTGCGATGCCCGCCGCGAGGGCCAGTTCGGCGGCGCCGCTGGCGTACGTCCATGTCCTGGGCCTGCCCGGCAGGGCCTCGGGGATGGTCTCGTCGAACTGGCGCGGCGAGGCGAAGTGGGCGACACCCGCGGCGGCCAGCAGGCCGGCGAGCAGCAGGGGCGAGCGTTCGGACCGTGGCACGGTTCCTCCTCTGATGACCTGCTGCCGGATGTTACCCGAGGGTAGAGGGGGTGGTTCCGGCGGCCGGGCCCGGTCCGGAAGTCGGGCCCTGCGTGCGACGGTCGTGGGTTCCCGGGGTGTGGCCGAACGAGCGGCGGAAGACGTCGATGAAGGCGCTGGTGGAGGACCAGCCGCAGTGGTGGGCGACGCTCGTGACGGGGGTGCCGTCGGCCAGCATGCGCAGGGCGTGGTAGAGGCGGGACTGGGTGCGCCACTGCGGGAAGGTCATGCCGAACTCGCGGCGGAAGAGCCGGCTGAGGGTGCGTTCGGCGGCCCCGGTGGCCGCGCCGAGGGCGGCCAGGGTGCGCGGGTCGGCGGGGTTCGTGTGGACGATCGCACAGACGGCGGCCAGCCGGGGCTCGGTGGGGGTGGGCAGGCGCATCGGCTGCTGGGGAGAGGCGCGCAGCTGGTCGCGCAGGACGGCGAGCAGGCGGCCGCGTTCGGGGGTGTCGTCACCGGGGCCGCGGGTGTAGGTGAGGATCAGTTCGCGCAGCAGCGGGCTGACCGCGAGGACGGTCGGGGCGTCCAGGCCGAGGGGGTTGTCGTCGGCGGGCAGGCCCACCAGATGCAGGTCGAGGTGGCCGTGGGCGCGGTGGGAGTGGACGGTGCCCGCGGGGACCCAGATGGCGCGAGTGCCGGGGGCGAACCAGGTGCCGGCGTCGGTGGTGACGGCGAGGACGCCGGAGCCCGCGTAGACGATCTGGTGCTCGTCGTGCCGGTGTGCGTCGATGCGCTCTCCGGCGGCCAGGCTCCGGGCCCGGGTGGGCGCCTTGTGCGAGTGGCGGATGTTCGACACAAGAAGGCAGATTGTCGAAAGCGAGCCGATCGCCGCTCCCGGGACGATCGCAGGGTGTCCATGCATCGCAACGCGCCCATCACCCTGCTCTCCCTGGGGCACGCCTGTGTCGACGTGTACCAGGGGGCAGTGGCGGCGCTCGTGCCGTGCTTCGTCTCGGAGCGCGCCTACAGCTACGCCGCCGCCTCGGGCGTCGTCCTGGCCGCATCTTTGCTGTCTTCCGTGGTGCAGCCGCTGTTCGGGGTGCTCACCGACCGGTGGACGATGCCGTGGCTGCTGCCGGCCGGCACGCTGGCCGGGGGCGCCGGTGTGGCCGTGTGCGGGGTCGGCGACTCGTACGCGCTGACGCTCACGGCGGTCGCCGTGTCCGGGATCGGCGTCGCCGCCTACCATCCGGAGGCCGCCGGGCGGCCCGCGCCGCCGCGGGTGGCAGCAACACCGCGATGGGCTGGTTCTCCCTCGGCGGCAACCTCGGCTTCGCGGCCGCACCGCTGCTTGTCACGGCCGTCGTCGCCACCGGGGGCCTGAGCGCCTCTCCCCTGCTGGTCGTACCGGCGGTGGCGGGGACTGCGCTGTGCGCGGCCGCGGTGCGTTCATCGGGAAGCCGCGGCGCGGTCCTGTGTACGACCGCATCCGGCGGCCGCGACGACTGGGCCTCGTTCCTGCGGCTCTCCGGTGCCATCGTGTGCCGCTCGATCGTCTTCGTCGGGCTCAGTGCCTTCGTCTCGCTCTACGTCCGCCATCGGACGGGCGGCGGGGAGGCGGCCGGCACGGTGGCGTTGTTCGTGCTGTACGGGGGCGGTGCGCTGGGCACGGTGGCCGGGGGTCGGCTCGCCGACCGGTTCGGGCGGGTCGCGGTGGTGCGCCGGTCGTACGCCCTGACCGTCCTGGCCGTGGCGGGCGTGATCCTGGTTCCCGGCCCGGCGGTCCATCTGTTCGTGGCGCTCACCTCGGCCGGCCTGTACGTCCCCTTCGCGCTGCACATCACCCTCGGCCAGGACTTCCTGCCACGGCGGCCGGGCACGGCGAGCGGGGTCACGCTGGGGCTGACGGTGAGCGTCGGCGGACTCGCCGCCCCGGCCCTGGGGGCGCTGGCCGACGCCACCTCCCTGCGGACCGCCCTGGTCCCGCTGATCGTGCTGCCCGGCCTGGGCCGGCTGCTGCTGTGCGGTCTGCGGGAGCCCGCTGCGGCGGTGGAGCCGGCGGCCGTGCGGCCGCCTCGTCGGCGCCCCCGCGCGCCCTCGACGTGAGGACGGCGTCGGCTCAGGCGGTACCCGCCGGCGCGGTCGTCTGCTCCTGTGCCTCCACCTCGACGGCGGCGGCGAGGAAGTCGTCGACCATGCGGTGGAAGAGGGTGGCCAGCTGCCGCAGCTCCTCCGGCTCCCAATGGGACAGGGCCACCTGCATGCCCCGCGAACCGGCGTCACGGATGCGGTCGATGGCCTGCTGCCCGGCCTCGGTCAGCTCGATGCGCTGGGCGCGCCGGTCATCGGGGTCCGGCACGCGGGTGACATGGCCGGACTTCTGCAGCTGCTGCACGGTACGGGTGACGTGGGACGCCTCCACTCCCAGCCGGGCGGCCAGCTCCCCCGGGCGCAGCGGCTCCGAATCGGCGACGTGCCGCAGCAGCGCCACGGCCGCCCGGTCCAGCGGAACACCGGCCAGGGCCATCAGCCGGTCGTGCCACCGGGCGCGCGTGCTCAGGTAGGTGATGCGGGTGAGCGCACGCTCGATCTCGATCACTTCGTCCGAGGCGGGGGTGTCGGGGATCTCGGGGAGCGGTGGAGTGGACATGCGATCCACTTTACCGTTTGTTGCGTAACTCAAGTAATCAACGGGGGGGGTGTTCTCCCTGCGTACCGGGGCCGCAGGACGCCGACCGCACTACGCCCCGGGGCCGTCGGGGCATTGTGTTCCCGTTGCCCGGACGTCGAGTCCGTCCGGCCCGGTGACGGTCACCGGCTGCAGGTCGGCCCCCGGGGCGATGACGCGTTGTGCCGCGACGGTCGTGCAGATGAGCTGTGCCGCGGCGAGGTCACCCGAGTCCGAACCGGCCGACAGCCGGATGGTCACGCGGCCTTCGCGGGAGGTCACGGTCACACGGGACATCAGGGACGCCTCCGGCGGCAGCACCGTGTACAGGCCAGCGGCCTGTTCCTCCCGGGTCGGCCCCTTCAACAGCACCCGTACGGCGGACTCGGGATCGATCAGGCCGGCGATCCTGCGGTCCACGCCCCGCAGGGCACCGTCGTGCACGAAGTAGACCCGCATCGTCGGCCCGACCCCGCTCGCGGGCTCGCCTGCCTCCACCACTCCGGTCGTGGGAATGCCGCAGGAGGTGAGCGCGCCCAGCATCAAGAGCCACATCAGGAAGGCGGCTCGGCGGCCGGCTCTCATGGCCTGCCCCCTCGTGCCGATGCGTCGCCGTCGGCCTGCCCCTGCTGCGACTGCTCATTGTGCAGCGGGAGTTCGACGGTGAAGACGGCACCGCCCTCCGGCCGGTTCGCGGCGAGCACTCTGCCGCCGTGCACGCGGACGTTCTCGGCGGTGATCGCAAGACCCAGGCCGCTGCCCTCGGTGCGGGTGCGGGCGGCGTCCGACTTGTAGAAGCGCTCGAAGACATGGGGCAGCACGGCGTCGGGGATGCCCGGCCCGCTGTCCAGTACCTCGATGACCGCCAGTCGCTCTGCCCCGGTCCGTCCCGCCTCGGTCAGACGCAACAGGACAGGGCGGGCGCCGTGCCGCAGGGCATTGCCGACCAGGTTCGCCACGACGACGTCGAGGCGGCGGGGGTCGACGCGCCCGCGCAGTGCGTCGGGCGGCGGCAACTCGGTCTCCACCAGGCCGGTCCAGCCACGGGCGGCGAGGGTGCGGCGCAGCGACTCGGCGAGGTCGATCTCGTCCAGGTGCAGCACTGCGGCGCCCGCGTCGAAGCGGGAGATCTCCATCAGATCGTCCACCAGACGGGCCAACTTCACGGTCTCCTCACTGATCAGCCGGACCGCGGTGGCGGTGTCCGGGTCGAGGCGGGCGGCCTCCTCGTCGAGGACGTCGGTGACCGCGGACATGGCGGCCAGCGGGGTGCGCAGTTCGTGCGAGACATCCGCGGCGAACCGGCGGGCCCGGGCCTCCATGCCGCGCAGTTCGGCCACCGACGCCTCCAGGGCGGCGGCCGTTTCGTTGAACGTGTGCGACAGATCGGCGAGTTCGTCGGAGCCGTCGACGGCGAGCCGGGTGTCCAGCCGTCCCTCGGCGATGCTGCGGGTGGCGCCGCGCAGCGCCCGCACCGGCCTGAGCACCCCGCGCGCGGCGAGCAGGGCCAGCAGCACGGCCAGCACCAGGGCGGGCACGGTGGCCCGTTCGATGGCGGTGACCAGGGCATCGACGTGCGCCTTTTCCTTGGTCTGCGCCACGATCAGGAAGACCTGGAGGCCCGAGTCGCCCACGCCTGAGGCGAAGGTGACCGACATGCCGACGACGAGTGCGGTGTGGTCGCCGCTGGCCACCCGCTGGAAGACGGTGGCCAGTCTGGTGTCGACCGCCTTGCGCAGAGCCGGTGTGAGTTCCTCGAACCGGTCGCCCGCCAAGGACGTCGCGCTCAGATCGCGGTAGGTGGCCATGACGCGCCAGGTCCCGGAGGGATCGGTCGCGGCCATGTCGACCGCGAACCGCCGCAGTTCGGACTCGGTCGGCGGCACGACGACCTCGGGGGCGAGCCGGTTCGCCTGGGCGCGCAGCTGGGCGATCACCGCGTCCTGGCTCTGCTGGAGCAGACCTGTGCGGGCCTCGCGGAAGCTCAGGGCTCCGGTGGTCGTCGCGGTGAGCGCGGCCACGAGCGCGAACGCGACGACCAACCGGGTGCGCAGACCGCGCAGTTGGGGCACCCTGAAGCGCTCCGCCAACGCGCGTGGGGCCTTGGGCGTGCGCGTCACAGGGAGGCGAACCGGTAGCCGAAGCCGCGCACCGTCTCGATGTAGCGGGGTTCGCCCATCTTGGCGCGCAGCCGTTTGACGCAGGCGTCCACCAGGCGCGCGTCCGCGTGGTAGCTGTGTTCCCAGACCGCTTCCAGGAGTTGCTGCCGGCTGAACACCTGGCCGGGTGAGGCGGACAGGGTCATCAGGAGCCGCAGTTCGGAGGCGGCGAGCGCCACCGGCGTCCCCCTCAGGGTCACCGAGAAACCGGCCCGGTCGACGGTCAGGTCCCCGTAGCGGTCGAGCTTGGGTATGCCGCCGTCGCCGGGTGCGCCGGCCACCCGGCGCAGCACGGCACGGATCCGCGCCTCCAGCACCCGGGCCTGCACGGGCTTGACGACGTAGTCGTCGGCTCCGGCCTCCAGTCCTACGACGATGTCCTCGTCGTCGCCCCGCGCGGTGGCCATGATGATCGGCAGCGTCTGGTCGAGAGCGCGCAGCGCGCGGCACACGTCCAGTCCGGGCATGCCGGGCAGCATCAGGTCCAGCACCACGACATCGGGCCGGAAGGATCGCACCAGCTCCAGCCCCTCCTCACCCGTCACGGCGGTGGCGACCTCGTGCCCCTGACGGCGCAGGGCGAGGGCGACGCCCTCCCGCACGGCACGGTCGTCTTCGATCAGCAGAACTCGCGGCATGGCCTCAGTATCGGTATCTCCCCCGGCCGACCGGGCTTCTGTTACGGGATGATCATATGCGCCCGCAGCCGAGAGGGCGTTACCTTTTCGTTATCGCTCGGGCCAGGTCCGATCACATATCGATCACAACCTGAACGACCATGACCGCGCACAAAGCAACTCGCTCGTCCCATCGCCGTCGTCGCAAAGGTGCCTCGCACGCCGCCGCTCGTCGGTCGAGAACGAGAGTGTGGGGAGGTCTGGCCGCGCTGACCGTTCTGAGCGTCACTGGTTTCGCGGCCGTGGGCTGGACGTCCGCCGACGCGCACAACGACGGGGCCCGATCCCCCGCACACGCGAAGCCGGGCTCCGAGCCCTCGCGCTCACCCCGCCCCGTCACGAGGTCTCCCAGCCCGTCCGCCAGCGCCTCCGCCCCGCCCGGCCCGAAGATCCCGGCCACGGGGCCGGGCACGTTCACCACCGCGGCCGGCACGAGCGCCAAGGCCGGGACCGGCACGGCACTGCGCTACCGGGTCGAGGTCGAGCAGAACATCGACCTGTCCGCCGCCTCCGCCGCCAAGGAGGTGGAGCGCATCCTCGCCGACCGGCGCGGCTGGACCCAGGGCGGCCGCCACGCGTTCCAGCGGGTCTCCGACGGCCCCACCGACTTCGTCGTACGGGTCGCGACCCCCGGGACGGTGGACAGGACGTGCCAAGAGGGGGGCCTGGACACCGAAGGCCGGTACAACTGCAGCGTCAACCACAAGGTGATGGTCAACCTCGAACGCTGGCTGCTCGCCACCCCCGTCTACGCCAAGGACGTCACGGCCTACCACGCGCTGATCATCAACCACGAGGTCGGCCACTTCCTCGGACACGGCCATGTCACCTGTCCCGGTCCGGGACAGCCGGCCCCGGCGATGATGCAGCAGATCAAGGGCATGCACGGCTGTGCGCCCAACGTGTGGCCGTACGACGAGCGGGGACGCTACCTCACCGGCCCCGCCGCCCCATGAAGTTCAGACCCCCGTCACCCTCGCGTCGGTGCGCACGGCCTCGCCCCAGGCGGCTCCGGCCGCGATCGCCTCCCGCCATGGCCGGAGGGCCCTGGGCGGCACGCCCACCGCAAGCGCACCGCTCACCCTGCCGCCGGTGCGATACGCGGCCACGAACCCGGCCTCGGCCAAGTCCCCGTCGACGACGGCGACTTCGTCGTGCCCGCGCAGGTATCCGCAGGCCTGGATCTTCATGTCGTACTGGTCGGACCGGAAGTACGGCACCGGGGCGAACGGCTTGCGGGCGGCCGGGCGCAGCAGGTTGCGGGCTGCGGCCATGCCTGTTCGGCGGCGTTGGTGCGGTGCTCGATCCGCATGGACGCACCGAACAAGGGGTTGTGCCATTGGGCCACGTCGCCGGCCGCGTACACGTTCCGGGCGGCCTCGCAGTACTCGTCGCAGACCACGCCGTCACCGACGGCCAGCCCGCTGCCCTCCAGCCACTCGGCGTTGGGCTGTGAACCGACGGCGACCAACACCTCGTCGCCCTCGATGAGTTCGCCGTCCGCGAGCCGCACCCCGTGCTGGGTCACCTCGCTCACGGTGACCCCGCGGCGCAGATCCGACCTCGTCCTGACGGACATCCGACGGCTCGGCCGCCACCCCCGCGATCTGTGGCAATCCCGAGCCGGCAGGCACGCGCACGCCGGTCCTCACCACGTTCGAGAGATCGACGAGTACGTCCCCGAGGCGCTGCCGCCGGCGCGAGCGGGTTCCTCGGCAGGGGCGTGACCGCGGACGCGCTGCTCGACGGCATCCGGACCGCGACCGCGCCCAACTCGTCGTGATCGCCTACCGGTCGGGGCTCGTGCAGGCATCGCCGACCGCGGGGCGCTAAGAACCGCGAGCTGCGAGCTGCGGGCTCAGCCCGCGGAGAGCTTGTCCAGCCACTGTTCCAGCAGAGCCGACTCCGCCGGTGTGAACACCGGGGACCGTGCGGCCCGCAGGCGGGCCGCGAGCGTCGCGGCGGCGACCGGGACGGCGCTGTCCGGGGCGCCCGGCTCGCGCGTCTCGGGCGGGCGGGTCAGCGAGTCGAGCACGCTGTCGCGCAGACGCTCGGAGAACTGCGGGTCCGGGTACTGCTCGGGCCTGGTCAGCATCGACAGAGCCGCCCCCACATTGGCGGACATGATCATCTGCGTGGCAAGGGCCGGCGGGACGGTGAGCCGGCCGGCGGCGGCGCAGCGTTCGAGGATCCCGTGCAGCAGGGCGTGCGCCTCCTTGGCCGCCGCGGGTGGGGCCGTCAGCTCGGGCGAGTACATCAGGCGGTAGTGGTTGGGGTGCTCCAGCGCGAAGCGCATGTGGTTGTCCCAGCCGCTCCTGAGGTCGGCGACCGGGTCGTCGCTGGGCCGCGCCGCCCGCTTGGAGGCGAGGTATTCCTCGAAGCCCCGGTCGACGACGGCGGCCAGCAGCCCGGCCTTGTCGCCGAACAGCCGGTAGAGCATCGGCGCCCCCACCCCGGCCGCCTCGCACACCGCACGCGTCGAGACATCGGCGACCGGTGCCTTCGCCAGCAGGTCCGCGGCCGCTTCCAGGATTTTTTCCCTCGCATCCATGCGTCCAAGGTACGCCATCCGTAGCGACGATACGAAGTCGGCAATACCGACGCTACGAATCTGTGTTATCGTCGATACGAACAAGACGTAGCAGCGCTAACAAGCGAAGGGTGCAGCCATGACCACTCAGTCCCCCACGGGCCGGCGTGTCGCGATCGTGACGGGCGGATCGCGCGGCATCGGCCGGCAGGTCGCCGAGCGGCTCGCCGCCGACGGGTTCTCGGTCGTCGTCGGATACGCAGGCAACAAGGACGCGGCCGACGACGTCGTACAGGCCATCGAGGCCGCAGGCGGCTCGGCGTACGCCGCCTGCGCGGACGTAGGCGACGAGACAGCGGTGGCCGCCCTGTTCGACCTCGCGGAGGCCACCTACGGCGGCATCGACGCGGTCGTGCACGCGGCCGGACGCATGCTCCTCTCCCCCGTCACCGAACTCGACCTCGGCGAGCTCGACGCCCTTTACCACACCAACATCCGCGGCACGTTCGTCGTCGACCAGCAGGCCGCCCGGCGCCTGCGCCCGGGCGGGGCGCTCGTCAACTTCTCCACGTCGGTGCTGGGTCTCGCCTTCCCCGGCTACGGCGCCTACGCCGCGAGCAAGGGGGCGGTCGAGGCGCTGACGCTGATACTCGCCCGGGAGCTGCGCGGCCGTGACGTGACCGTGAACGCGGTGGCGCCCGGCCCCACCGCCACCGAGCTCTTCCTCGACGGCAAGGACGAGGAGACCATCGCCCGTCTGGCCGCGCAGCCGCCGCTGGAGCGCCTGGGGACGCCGCAGGACATCGCGGGCGTCGTGTCCTTCCTGGTCGGCGCCGAGGGCCGCTGGATCAACGGACAGGTGGTGCGGGCCAACGGCGGCATCATCTGACGGCCGCGCCGTCCTTCGAGTAGCACAGAGTTCGACAGTTCGAAAGGAACAGTCGTGAGCGACAGCAAGGTCATTCTCGTCACCGGTGCCTCCAGCGGTTTCGGCGCCCTCACCGTCCGCGCTCTCGCCGAGCGCGGGCACACGGTCTACGCCGGCATGCGCGCCCTCGGCAGCCGCAACGCTCAAGCCGCCGCCGACCTGGCCGCGCACGCGGCCGAGCACGGAGTCGGCCTGTACGCCGTGGAACTGGACGTGACACGGCAGGACAGCGCGGACGCGGCCGTCGCCCGCGTGGTCGCCGAACAGGGCCGCCTCGACGTCCTGGTCCACAACGCCGGGCACATGGTGCTGGGCCCGGCCGAGGCCTTCACCCCCGAGCAACTGGCGGGCGTCTACGACACCAACGTGCTCGGCACCCAGCGCGTCAACCGGGCGGCCCTGCCCCGGCTGCGCGCGCAGGGACAGGGGCACCTCGTGTGGATCGGCTCCTCCAGCACACGCGGCGGCTGCCCGCCCTTCCTCGCCCCGTACTTCGCGGCGAAGGCCGCCATGGACGCCCTCGCGGTGAGCTATGCCGCCGAGCTCATACGGTTCGGGATCGACACCTCGATCATCGTGCCGGGCGCCTTCACCTCGGGCACGAACCACTTCGCCCACGCCGGCTCACCGGCCGACGCCGACCGGGCCGCCGCCTACGACGCCCGCTACAAGGCACTGATGGACGACGTGAACGTGCGGCTGGCCGGGCTGATACCGCCGGACGCCGATGTCGCCGAGGTGGCCGAGGCCGTCGTCCGGACCGTCGAACTGCCGCCCGGCAGGCGGCCGTTCCGGGTTCACGTGGACCCGAGCCGCGACGGCAGCGAGGTCGTCTCCGTCGTGGCCGACCGCGTCCGCGCCGAGTTCTTCCGCAGGGTGGGCCTCGACGACCTGCTGACGCCGGCGAGCAGCCTGTAGCCGACGCCGTGCGCAGCCGCCCGCAGGCAGCGCCGATCAGGGGAACCCGGCCCTCGGGGCGAATGGCGGCGGACCACACCGTCGACAACTGACCCCGTGACGCTCCCCCTGATCCCGCCCATGCTCGCCACGCCCGGTTCCCTGCCGTCCGCCGCCCAGGACTCCCGCTGGGCCTACGAGACCAAGCAGGACGGCCAGCGCGTGGTGGCCTACCTCGAAGGGGACGGCAGCGTCCTGCTGCGGGCGCGGTCCGGGGAGGACATCACCGGCGCGTATCCCGAGCTGCGACCGCTGGGCGGGGCGCTCGGTGCCACGCCTGCCGTGCTCGACGGGGAGGTGCTGGCGCTGGACGAACGGGGGCGCGCCGACTTCCAGTTGCTGCAGTCCCGCATGGGGCTGGCGCACGCGCCCGGCAGGGCGGCGCGGCAGGCCGCGAAGGTGCCCGTGCACCTCGTCCTGTTCGACGTGATGCACCTGGGCGGGCAGGACCTCACGGCGCTCCCCTATGCCCGGCGGCGCGAGCGGTTGGAGCGGCTCGGCCTCCACGGCCCGTTCTGGTCCACCCCGGCCGCCCTGGTCGGGCACGGCGAACAGGCCTTGCAGGCCACGCGTGAGCACGGTCTGGAGGGCCTGGTCTGCAAGCGGCTGGACTCGTCGTACGAGCCCGGGGTGCGCTCCCGGGCCTGGATCAAGATCCGCAACATGCGCAGCGAGGATGTCGTGGTGGGCGGCTGGCTGCCCGGGAAAGGACGACTGTCGGGGCTGCCCGGCGCCGTCCTGGTGGGGCAGCGGGCCGCCGGACGCCTGCGGTACGTCGGAAGTGTGGGCACCGGCTGGAGCGAGGCCGAGCGGTCGCAGCTCGCCGCGCTGTTGCAGGCCGCGGCGACCGAGGTGTGTCCTTTCGATCCCGTGCCGTCCGTCGCGGGGGCCCGCTGGGTGGTGCCCCGGCTGATCGGCGAGGTCCGCTACAGCACCCGCACCCGGGCGGGACTGCTGCGCCAGCCGTCCTGGCTGCGGCTGAGACCCGACCTGGCGCCCGAGGACGCGTCGGCCGACATCCCGGACACCCCTGTCTGAACCCCCTACCTGACATACCGTCACGGCGCGCGCTGCTCTGAGCCAACTGCGGAGGGGCCGTCATGCGGGGTGGCCGGGGCTGATGTCCCGGGCGTCGTCGAGCCGGAGCAGGGGTCCGTCCGCGCGGCTGCCCCAGTCCTCGGGCGTGAGGACGAAGCCGACGTGGTCGCCGCCGTCGACGCGCTGTTCGACGCTGCCGACGAACCACGCGGCGGCCTCCTCCAGGAGGATCGAGCCGCCGTGTCCGCGCGTCCACGGCACGTGCGCGAACTTGTCGGTCCGGTCGCCCGTCTGGCCGCCGAACAGGGCCGCCAGCTCGTGCTGTTCCCGGGTGAGCAGATGGACAGCCAGACAGTCCGCGGCACGGGCGACGGGGTAGGTGTGGTTGGCCCTGGAGATCCACACCACGAACCGGACCGGCCGGATGGAGCACTGGGAGGAGAAGGAGACCAGACAGCCCGACCGCTCCGTGCCTGCCGCGGCCGTGACGACACACATGTCGGGACTCAGCCGGCTCATGAACGCGTCGACGTCCGTCATGTCTCCTCGCTCCTCACCGTCGTCAACAAGCCGGCAGCCCCGGTTCGGGGCGACCGCGGCCCGACACCCGACCGTCAGAGCGGTGTGCCGGGGTTCTCGGGCCGAATGCGGCCACGCCAGCCGCCGGTGGCGCCGCCCTCGCGCTCCACGTAGTCCTTGAAACGGTTCAGATCCCCCTTCACCCGCCGGTCGATCAGGCCCAGGGCGTCCGCGCTCTGCTCGGCGACCCCGCTGGGTTCCACCTCCATCACGAGCTCCACGCGGGTGTGGGTGTCGTCCAGTCGCTCGAACCGGACCGATCCCCTCTGCTGCGTGTCGCCGCCGACGGTTCGCCAGGTGATCCGGTCGTCCGGCAGCTGGTCGACGATCTCCGTGTCGAACTCGCGCCGCACCCCGCCGATGCTGGTGGTCCAGTGGTTGTGCCGGTCGTCGAGCTGCCTGACCTCGTCGACGCCCTCCATGAAGTTCGGGAACTCCTCGAACTGAGTCCACTGGTTGTACGCCATGGGCAGCGGAACCTCCACGTCCACTGCCTTCTTGACCGTGCCCATCCCTGCCTCCTTGCCAGGACCGACCGCGCCGGGCGGCAGGCCTCCTGCATGTGTGCGTGGCACCGGGTACCCCGGGAAGGCCTCGGTCAGCCCGTGTTCTGGCGCTTCGCCGGTCTGTGCCCTTCAGGCCGTTGCAGGTTGCGGATCCAGAGCGGCTCCGTGTGTCCGTGGCACCGCTGCGGGAACTCGGCGGTCATGGCCGCTGAGTCTGAAATCCACGGATCGTACTGGCTCGAGACGGTGCCGCCGGGTGAACCCGCGCCCCCGCCGTCCGGTGATGTCGCCGTGGACGTCGCCGTGGTCGGCGGTGGCATCGCGGGCCTGAGTACGGCGTGGGAACTGGTCCGGCAGGGACGCAAGGTGGCCGTACTGGAGGCGGACCGCCTCGCCGCCGGGGTCACGGGCCACACGACCGCGAAGCTGACCGCTCTGCACACGCTCACCTACGACCACCTGCGCCGCACCCGTGGCCCCACAGGCGCGCGTCTGTACGCGGACTCGCAGACCGCCGCGATCCGGCACGCCGCCGAAATCGCCGACGAGATCGGCATCGACTGCGACTGGGAGGACGCCGCGGCCTACACCTACGGCGAGCATCCCCGCCTGGTGGGAAAGCTGCAGGCGGAGGCGGAAGCGGCGCGGGAGGCGGGCCTGGCGGCCGAGTTCGTGAGCGAGACCGAGCTGCCGTTCCGGGTCGCCGGTGCGGTCCGGGTGACAGAACAGGTCCAGTTCCATCCCCGCAAGTACCTGCTGGCCCTCGCCGACGATCTGCGCCGACGCGAAGGTGTCGTGCACGAGCACACACGCGTCGTGGGCCTCACGGAGGGCGAGCCCTGCGTCCTGGCGACGGACGCGGGTGTGTCGGTGCGGGCGGACGAGGTCGTGATCGCCACCCACTACCCGGTCTTCGACCGTGCTCTGCTCTTCACCCGGCTCTCGCCGCGCCGCGAGCTGGTCGTGGCCGGGGCCATCGACGAGGACCGGGCCCCGCGCGGCATGTACATCACGCCTGAGCAGAACACACGGTCCGTGCGCAGCGCGCCCTACCGTGACGGAAAACGTCTGCTGAT
The DNA here is from genome assembly GCF_053598255.1 of Streptomyces sp. NPDC001157. Lineage (NCBI taxonomy): Bacteria > Bacillati > Actinomycetota > Actinomycetes > Kitasatosporales > Streptomycetaceae > Streptomyces > Streptomyces sp. NPDC001157. Next base: position 17,842 of record NZ_JBSFJW010000036.1, on the reverse strand, counting down.
CGTCACCGGCGAGCACTTCACTCCCGGCACCGCCGATGTCGAGGAGAGATTCGCGCGGCTCGCGTCCTGGGCCGAGGGCCGTTTCCCGGGGTTCACGATCAGCCACCGCTGGGCCACGCAGGACAACGACGCCACCGACTCCGTGCCGCTCGTCGGGCCGCTCTGGCTGGGCAGCCGTCATGCCTACGTGGCCACCGGGTTCGGTGGCTGGGGGCTCAGCGGCGGCATCATGGCGGGCTGTCTGCTCAGCGACCTCATCAATGGCCGTGAGGTCGCCTGGGCCGGCCTCTACGACCCGCGGCGTCTGATCTCCGTGGTCCGCGAGGGCACCTCGTTCCTCAAGCATCAGGCGCACGTGGCCCGGCACTTCGTCGGCGACCGGCTGCCCGCGATGACGCGGCCCCCGACGGCGGACATTCCCCCGGGCGGTGGTGCCTTGGTACGGGTGGGAGGGCGGCAGTGCGCCGTGCACCGTGACGAGAACGGCCGGCTGCACGCGGTCTCGGCCCGCTGCACCCATCTCGGCTGCCTCGTGGCCTTCAACCGCGCGGAACAGGCCTGGGAATGCCCCTGCCACGGCTCGCGCTTCGCCCCGGACGGGCAGATCCTGCAGGGCCCGGCCGTACGGCCCCTGGAACAGCGCGACATCTGAGCCGACCGCATGCGGTATTCAGGGCCGGTCACGCGTGTTCCGCTGCCCGGTTCGCTCCCCGCTCCGGAAGGTTGTAGACGTGAAACGCCCGCCGGATCACCGGCTGTGCCACGTTTCGCACCTGCACCCCGCCGCTGGTCATCCCGTGCTCGGTGCCGGAATGGGCATGTCCGTGCACGGCAAGGTCGGCGCCCTCGGCATCGATCGCCTCGGCCAGCAGATAACTGCCGAGGAACGGGTAGATCTCCAGCGGCTCGCCCGCCAGCGTGTCCGGTACGGGCGAGAAATGGGTCAGCGCGATCCGCACGTCGCACTGCGCCCGGGCCAGTTCCCGCAGTCCGGTCCGCAGGCCGTCCGCGCACCGGCGGGAGTACCTGACGAACTCCTTCATGACGGTCTCGCCGAACTCCCCCGCGCACCTGCCCGCGAACCCGCCCCCGAACCCCTTGGTCCCCGCGATCCCTACACGGGTGTCGCCGCTGGTCACCACGGTGTACCGGCCTTCCAGGACCCGTACGCCGGAATCCTCGAGGACGGCCGTCACCTCGTCCGGGCATCCGCCGTGATGGTCGTGGTTGCCGAGGACCGCGACGACCGGGACCGCCAGGTCCTCGACCTCCTTGGCGACGACCAGGGCCTCCTGAGGTGTGCCGTGGCGGGTGAGGTCGCCGGCCAGCAGCAGAAGATCCGCGCATTCGGGCAGCGTCTCGAACGCCGGGCGGAGCACACCGTGGCTCTCCAACCCGAGGTGGATGTCCCCGACGGCTGCCACGCGGGTCATGCGAGGTCCTCCGCGTCGTCGGGCGGGGCGGTTCGCGCCGTGACGATGTCGCAGTGCAGCGGCACGTCCGGGAAGGCCTCGCGGGCGATGCGCATGATGTCCTCACGGCACTGGGCCGAGGGAACCGTGCCGGTGAGCAGAACCGCCTCGCCGCGCGGTTCGGCCCGTACGCCCAGTTCGCCGGGGAGACCGGCCGCGAAGCGTTCGGTCAGGTGGGCGACGCGGTAGTCAAGGCTCGACGGGGCGCCGGAGGAGGGCTCGACGGTGTGCTCGCTCATGGCTGTTCCTCGGGGGATCCGGTTCGATGCTCCGGCTCGGAATCGATGACGTCCAGGCGTTCCAGGAGGAACAGGAAGGCCGCGGGCATGGGCTGGTCGCCGCACGTTCGCCGTACCTCCTGCCAGTCGACCTTCTCCCGCAGCGAGCGGGCGACGGGGAGTACGTCCCCGAAGTCGCAGTGGTGTTCCGAGAAGGCTTTGAGCAGGCTCACCAGCAGGTCTGTCGGCGACAGCACCGGCATGTGGACGGAGTCGACGGGCAACTCCCGGGCGCGTGCGAGCAGTTCCGGGGTGACCGGGTGGTCGGACAGTTCGAAGATGATGTCGACGCTCTGGCCGTGGCAGCTCGCCTTCAGCAGCCAGTCCTCCGGGGCATGGTGGACGGTGAGGCCGCCCGCGCGCAGCGTGGCCGCCACGGCGTCGGCGTCCTCGGGAAGGACGCAGAAGTCGACGTCGTGCTGCAGCCTTCCGTTGCCGCCATGGGCGTAGGCCGCCACGCTCCCGGCCAGCGCGAATCTGTGCTCCTTCTGCTTGAGGAGTGCAGCGACCTGTTTGGTCGCCTCCAGGATCGCCTGGGTCCGGTCACGGGGAAGATCCGCGTCCGGTCCTGCGGCGGGCGACGGCTCCGCCGGGGCGACACGCAGACCGGAAGGGCCCGAGTCGCCGGCGCGGGCCGGGCCCTGCGCGTCGTGCACCATGCGCGCTCCCTTCGCGATTCCCGGCGTCGGGGCAGGCCACGAGCGGGTCCGTCTGCCCCCTGTGTGTCCGTCCGGGTACCCCCGGGCCGCCAGGGCGACACGGTCCGGACCCTGGGCAGCGACGGGTGTCAGCCGTCCCCGGCCTCGTCGGACGAGGGCCCGTTGAGGTGGACGATCAGCAGGGCCAAGTCGTCGGCGAGGTCGGAGGCGTGGCGGATGAGAGCGTCGGCCATGACGTCGGGGTCTTCGGGGTCGCTGTGTGCCACAAGTTCGGCGAGCGCGCTGACGGCGTCGTCCAGGTCGACGCCGGGCCGTTCGATCAGCCCGTCGGTGTACAGGACGAGGACGCAGCCGGGGTGCAGGGGAAACTCGGCGGCCAGGTAGTCGGCCCGGTCGTCGATGCCGAGGAGCAGTCCGGGAGGAGGACTCAGGACCTCGGTGTGGCCGTCGGCATGCCGCAGCACGGCAGGCGGGTGGCCGGCACTGGCCAGGCACACGCTGTGGCGGCCCAGATCCAGGTGGGCGTAGAGGCAACTGGCGAACCGGCCGGGATCCAGACCGACGAGCAGGCGGTTGGTCCGCCCGAGCACGTCTCCCGGGGAGGCCCCGGCCGCCGCCTGGCTGTGCACGGCGGTGCGGACCTGTCCCATCAGGGCCGCCGCGTCGATGTCGTGCCCCTGGACGTCACCGATCGCGGCCGCGACGGTGGTGTCGTCGAGACGGATCAGGTCGTAGAAATCCCCGCCCACCTCCACCCCGTGGCCCGCCGGCCGATAGCGGGCGGTGACCCGCAGCCCGGGCAGGGAGGGCAGGTGCCGGGGCAGCAGCGCGGCCTGGAGCTGGTGGGCGACGGCGAACTGGGTGTCGTAGAGGCGGCCCCGTTCGAGGGCCTGGCCGACGAGGCCCGCCAGCGCGGTGATCACCGCCCGCTCGGTGGGCGGGAAGTGCCGGGGGCGGTCGTAGGCGAGGACGAGCGAGCCGACGGCCCGGCCGGAGGCGATCAGTGGGAGAAACGCCCAGGAGGTCTTGTCGTCGTGGTGGACGGCTTCGGGATACGACCGGCGAAGTTCGTCGAAGCCTCTGAAGAAGTGCGGACTGCCGGTCTCCATCACGCGCACGGCGGGCGTGTCGGCGTTCAGAGGCATGTGGTCGAGGCGTGCCATGAGTTCGGCGTCGTAGCCGCGGTGGCCGAGGATTCTCAGCCTGCCGTCCCGTGGCGCCATGACGGCCATGGCCGTGGCGCCGAGGGCGGGCATGAGCTGGTCGGCGGCCTGGTCCACCACGTCCTGGACGCCGAGGGCTTCGGTGAGCGTGGCGGCCATGTGCATCAGGTGGTACAGGGAGCCGGCCCGGCTCGGTCCGCGTGCGGCGGGTTCGGTCGTCGCGGCGGGGTGGGCGGGGGCACTGTGGGAACTCTCCGCACTCGGCGACAGTTCGTCACGGGGATCGCTGCGGGTGATCCGCACACTGATGCCGGACGGGTCCGGGTAGAGCGCGAAGGCCAACGGGGTGTCCGGGGGCCGCACTGCGCTGAAGGTGGTGGGCCGTTCACTCACCAGCGTCGACCGGTAGGAATCCTCGATCTCGGGTACGTCCATCCACGGCAGCGCCTCCCAGGGCAGTGCTCCCAGCAGGGCGTCGGCGTCGGCGCCGAGCAGGCGTGCCGCCTCGGGTGTCACGAAGGTGAACCGGCCGGTGTCGTCCAGCGCGCACGCGCCGCCCGGCAGCCTCGCGATGAACGCCGCCTGTTCGCTCCCCTCGGCTCGCAGCGCGCGGGCGCGGGAAGGGTGGGGCAGGATCCGCGGTTCACCCGGCGGGGGCAGAGCGTTGCGGTCCGCCGCGTTGTGCAGCAGGCGGCCCAGTCGCCGGCAGCCGGCATCGATGACCGTGCGCTCCGCGCCGCTGAGCCTCGGCGGATGCGCGGCCGGCCACAGCAGCACCAGTCCGCCCACGACAGAGCCCCCGGCGGCGAGGGGGGCGGCTGCCAGCGCGAAGGCGTACGGCAGAACGAGGGAGGTGCGCGGGTAGCGGCGGGCCATGTCCTCCATGTCGCTGATCCACACCAGGCGACCGGCCCGCACGGCGTCCGCCACCGGAATGGAGTCCGCCAGACCCACCCGGGTCCACGGCACGGCCATTTCACGGGGAGCCCCCGTCAATGCCACCAGCCACAGGGCGTCACCTTTCGGCGGCAGCACGTAGAGCAGACCCCTGGACGCCCCGCAGTCCCGGACCACGTCCAGCAGCGCCGTGTCGACCGACTCGGGTGCGACATCCGCCGTAGCATCGCTCTGGCTCACAGCACCTCCTGTCGAACATCCGACGAGTTCCCAGGTGGATCCGCCCAAAGCAGGGGGCGGCGGGCAGCGCCGCTTCGATCAGCGCGGGGGGCAATCGGACGCCAGGGCTTTCACAAACCCTGATCCCGGCGCCGGTCCGCGCGAAGTGCGCGACTCAGCCAAGGAGTGCGCCAAGGCGGCACACCGGCGCCCTCGCTGCGAAAGCCGACGCGACCGCACACCCGATGCCGGAGTCGCTGTCGGTGATGACGGCCTTACGGTCCTTCGACGGCCACCGGCTTCCCGTCGCGCTGCGGTCGAGAAGCCCGAGGTGGTCGAGATCGCTCGGGCGCCATCCACGGACCCGGCAGCAACCCCCTACGCCCCTGCCACCAGTCCGTCCCCCAGAGCCGTCCGCTCGTACAGCACGTAGTAGCCCTGGCGCCGTGCATCGAGCAGTCCCGCCGTGTTCAGGGCCGTCAGGTGGGACGACACGGTGGAGGGGGCCAGACCGTGGCGCGCGGCAAGCTCCGTGGTGGAGGCGGGAATCGTCAGGTCGGCCAGCAGCGCGGCGCGCCGGTGACCGAGGAGGCGGGCGAGCGCGGCGGGTGGGTGCGGGGCCGGTGTGGTGTGCAGGCGGCCCATGCCGCGGGCCGGGTAGATGACCGTCGGCTGCCAGGGCCGCGCGAAGCCGCTGACCACGTCCGGCCAGACGAACACGCTGGGCATGAGCAGGATGCCCCGCCCGTCGGGGCGTTGCGCGTCCGCGTGGTCGCCGTACATGTGCAGGGTGAGCCGCTGGCCGGCCCAGCCGATGCCGGGGTGCAGGCCGGCGAGCAGCGCGTCGAGGCCGCCGTCCGCCGCCTGCCGGGAGCGATGGGCGATGTCGGCCGCCAGGACGGCACGGTGGCGCGGCCAGTCCGGGGCGATCAGGGCGTGCCAGGCGAGTTCGGTGAGGTCGGCCAGGCGGCGTACGGCCTGGGCGGGGTCGTCGAGTGCTGCGCGGCCCTGCGGTGACTCGGCGAGGCCCGGTGTGGCGGCGAGCGAGCGGACCATCTCCGCGCGGGCGAGAGCCGGGTCGGTGGCCCGCATCCGGGACAGTTCGTCGTCGATGGAGGGATACGGCTCGTCGGGAGGCGCTCCCAGGAAGTCCGGGGTGTAGCCGCCGACGCGAGGCACGAACAGCCACAGGAGCGACAGGTCGAGCCCGGCGAGCGTACGGCGAAGACGGCGCAGCCAGGCGCGGTGGTAGCCGTGCCGTGCGGGGCGGCGCAGCATGCGCAGAGCCTCGTGGGTCTGGCACATGGGTGAGATCGCGAACCGGCAGCGAGTCAGATCGTCGGCGCCCAGGTGCAGGGTCAGCGGCAAGGCGGCCTCCGTGAGCGGTCCCGGGCGGATCCGATTCGGTCCGGATCGAAACAGTAGAAGCTCTCCGCCGGCCTCGGCACGCTGGCCCGGCTGTTTCCCGACACCCCTGAGGAGACCTGGATGTACGGCGTACGTCCCGCGGCGCGGCGCAGGGCCGTCGTCGCGGCGCTGATGCTGGCGGCGTTCACCTTCAACACCGCCGAGAACCTTCCCGTGGGCCTGCTGTCGCTCATGGCGGCCGATCTGCGGGTGCCGCTCGGCGCGGTGGGCACACTGGTCACCGGGTACGGCCTGACGGTGGCCGTGGTGTCGCTGCCGGCCGCGCGCCTCACCCGCTCCGTGCCGCGCCGTTACCTGCTCACGGGGCTCCTGGGGCTGCTGGCCGCAGCCAGCTGGGTGTCGGCGCTGGGAAGTGTCTCCTACGGGCTGCTGCTGGCGGCGCGGGTGGTCACCGCGCTGGCGCAGGCATCGTTCTGGGTGGTGATGGGGCCGGTCGCGGTCGGACTGTTCCCGCCTGAACGGCGCGGCCGTGTCATGGGGCTGCTGTCGGTCGGCGGTTCGCTGGCCACGGTGCTCGGCGTGCCGGCCGGGACCTGGCTGGGCGGACACAGTGGCTGGCAGGCGCCGTTCGTCGTGCTCGGTTCGCTCGCACTCGTCGCACTCGTCGTCATCGCCGCCCTGCTGCCTGCCTCCCGCCCCCGGGAGAGTCACGCGGCCTACGGTGCCGAACCGGACCGGCGCCGGTTTCTCGTCGTCGTCGCGGCCACTGCCCTGTCGGTGACCGGGGTGTTCGCGGGCTTCACTTATGTCGTCGCGTTCCTCGACGAGGTCAGCGGCTTCGGCAAGGACGCGGTGGGCGGCGTGCTGTTCGCGTTCGGGGCGGCCGCGCCGGCCGGTGTCGCGCTCACCGGGCCGCTCCTCGACCGTTTCCCGCGCGCCACGCTCAGCGTTCCGGTGGCGACTCAGGCGGCGGCCATGTTCGGCCTGTGTGCGGCCGGGAGCAGTCAAGTGGCGACGATCGCGCTGTTCATGCTGCTGGGCGCCTCGGTCGCGCCCGTTTTCATGGCGACGCAGAGCCAGGTGCTGCGGGTGGCGCCGGGCCGTACCGAGTCGGCGCTGGCGGCCAACTCGGCCGCGTTCAACGTGGGCGTGGCCGCCGGGTCCCTGCTGGGAGGCGCTCTCCTGCCCGTCGTCGCAGTGCGTGGCGCCTTTCTGGCCGGCGGGCTGCTCACGGCGGGGGCGCTCGCGTTGCTGGTCCGGCCGCAGCCCCGGGCCTCGTCGGCCGCTGTGCGCACACCCGTCGTCCCCGCCGAGTGATTCGGGCCCCCAATGGGGCGGTAGCGGCCGAAGACGCTCTGGCGACGGTCTATCGTGGCCGCATGTCCGTCCCCGAATTGATCCGCATCGTCTCCCGCGACTCGCCCATGGCGCTGGCCCAAGTGGAGCGTGTGCGCGCCGAGTTGGCGGTCCTGTATCCCGGCGTGCGCACCGAGGTCGTGCCGGTGAAGACGACCGGTGACAAGTGGATGGGTGTGCTGTCCCAGGTGGAGGGCAAGGGGGCGTTCACCAAGGAGGTGGACGCCGCGCTGCTCGCGGGCGAGGCCGATCTCGCCGTGCACTGCCTCAAGGACGTGCCCGCCGACCGGCCGCTCCCGGCCGGCACGACGTTCGCCGCGTTCCTGAAGCGGGACGACATCCGTGACGCCCTGGTGCACCCGGACGGCCTCACCCTGGACGAGCTGCCGGCCGGCACCCGCATCGGCACCTCCGCGGTGCGCCGGGTGGCCCAGCTGTCCGCCATCCACCCCCACCTGGAGTGTGTGCCGTTCCGCGGAAACGCCAACCGTCGGCTGGCGAAACTGGCGGCCGGCGAGGCGGACGCGTTGCTGCTGGCGGTGTCAGGTCTTGAACGCATCGGACGCCGGGACGTGATCAGCGAGGTGCTGTCGCCGGACACGGTGATGCCGTCCATCGGCGCGGGCATCCTCGCCCTGCAGTGCCGTGAGGGCGACCGCGACCTCATCGACGCGGTCAGCGCACTCGGCGACCCGCACACCCACCAGGAGGCCACCGCGGAGCGTATGTTCCTGCACGTCCTGCAGGGCCACTGCAACAGCCCGATCGCCGGGTACGCGCACGTTGAGGCCAATGGCGAACTGTCGCTGCGGGCCTGTGTGTTCACCCCGGACGGCAAGACCCGGCTGAACGCCCACGAATGGGCCGGACGGCTCGACCCGGCCACCCTGGGCACGTCGGTGGCCGTCGCCCTGCTGCGTCAAGGTGCCCGCGAGATCATCGACGGCATCCCGCACTGAGCGGGCTCCGGGGCGCGCGGGGTCAGGCAGTGCCCTCTTCGGCCTGGTCCCGGAGGAAGTTGCTGACCTGGTGCGCCAGGCTGCCGTCCCGGCCCGTGCTCGTGTGGGCGCCGACGGGCTCCTCGTGCAGGCCGATGCCGCCCGTCCACAGCCGGCGGTCGGTCCACTCCTCCTCGACCCGCAGCTGGATCTGCACGTCGACCTGGCTCAGGCAGGCGTCCGGGCCGGCCGCGTACAGCACGGCGGTGGCCCGGCGCAGCGGGTAGACGTCGAAGCCCTCGATGAACTGCGAGTTGCGCCAGTCGATGAACGCGGCCTCGCCGTCGGGGCCCAGGCGCACGTCGATCTGGCCGTCCTCGAGGTGGATGCCGAAGGAGCGGTTGCCGCGGTTCTCGACGGTGACCCGGAGGCTGAAGTACGTCAGCCCGGCCGCCGCGTCGTCCCGTCCGCGTGGTGGCTCGGCGGCTTCCAGGCGGTGGACGCGGACACGCAGGCCGGCATGCTCGTCGTACTCCTGCCAGTCCCCGACCACGTTCGGCTCGTACACAATCCACCTCATCGACCTCAGAGAGCTGCTTCCTATCTGTGCGCTCAGGGCACTGTCAAATGAGCAGAATGCGCTGTGGCCAGCGCATTCACCCCCTTTGATCACTGATCAAGCCGTGCGCAGGAACAACGGTCGGAACACGCCCCACGAACGTGCATGTGTGCGTGGGGCACATCACGTTCCGGGGCGGTGGTCAGCGGGCCAGTCGGCCTAGGAGCGAGGAGGCCGCGGTGATGCCGAGCGCGGCGGCCACGAGCAGCACCGCGAAGTCGAGGGCCACGTGCGCGTGGGTGCCGAGGAGGAGGCCGCGCAGGGCGTCCACCTGGTAGCTCAGCGGGTTGACCTTGCTGACGGCCTGGAGCCAGTCGGGCATCACGGACACCGGGTACAGGGCGTTGGAGCCGAAGAACAGCGGCATCGTGATGGCCTGCCCGAAGCCCATGAGGCGGTCGCGGTTGAGGACGATGCCGGCGATGCTCATCGACAGGCAGGAGAAGAACGCGGATCCGAGGACCACGATCGCGGCGACACCGAGCAGCTTCAGCGGGTTCCAGGTCAGCGCCACTCCGAGCACTGCGGCGATGATGACGACGACCACGGCCTGGATCAGTGACTTCACTCCGGCCGCGAACGCCTTGCCGGTGATCAGGGCCGAGCGCGGGGTCGGCGTGACCAGCAGTTTGTTGAGGATGCCGGCATCGCGCTCCCAGATGATCTGGATGCCGTAGAAGATGGCGATGAACATCGCGGACTGGGCGATGATGCCGGGCGCCAGGTAGTCCACGTAGGGGATGCCGCCGGTGGGGATGGCCTTGATGCGGGTGAAGGTCTGACCGAAGATCAGCAGCCACAGGGCGGGCTGGACCGCGCGGGTGTACAGCTCGGTGCGGTCGTGGCGCAGCTTCTGCAGTTCGACGGCGCACATCGCGATCACGCGGGCGGGCAGCAGCCGCCAGCCCGCGCGGGGCCGGGGCGGGCGCAGCAACAGGTCGATGCCGGGTGCGCCGGTGGGGTCAGCCGACGCGGTGCGCGGTGCGGCGGGTGCTTCGGACATCGCGGAAACCTCCTGCCTGGTCGTCGAGTCCGCTGCCCGCGACGTCACGGAAGACGTCCTCCAGAGTGGGCAGCGGGTCGGTGGCCGCAGCGCCCGCGGCGCGCCGGCGCTCGCCGAGCCCCTCCCTGAGCTCGTCCGGGGTGCCGAGGGCCCGGATGCGGCCGCGGTGCATCAGGGCGACCCGGTCGCAGTACTGGTCGGCCTCGTCCATGTAGTGGGTGGTCACCAGCACGGTCATGCCGGTGGCGGCACGCACGGCGTTGATGTGGTCCCACACTCCGGTGCGGGCTATCGGGTCGAGGCCGATGGTCGGCTCGTCGAGGATCAGCAGCCGGGGCGCGCTGACCAGTGCCTGCGCGAGTTCGAGGCGGCGGACCATGCCTCCGGAGTAGGTGCCGGCCAGTCGGTCGGCGGCGTCGGTGAGGCCGACGGCCGCCAGGGCCTGGCCGACTCGGTCGGCGCGTTCGGTGCGGGGCACGTCGAAGACGCGGGCGAACAGGGCGACGTTCTCGCGGCCGGTGAGTCCGGCGTCGGCGGACAGCTGCTGCGGCACGTAGCCCAGCAGGCGCCGCACGGCCATCCGGTCCTTGGCCGCGTCGTGGCCGAAGACGCGGACCATTCCGGCGGGGACCGGGAGCAGGGTGGTGATGCAGCGGATCGCGGTCGTCTTGCCGGCGCCGTTGGGTCCGAGCAGGCCGAAGACCTCGCCCTCGGCCACCGACAGTTCGAGTCCGTCGACGGCGTTCGTCTCACCGAAGGTGTAGGCGAGTCCGGTGCAGGTGACGGCCTCGGCCTGCCCGGTGTCGGCGTTCCGCGTCATGTCTGTTCGGCCTCCTCGTGCAGGGTCTCGGCCAGCTTGCGCAGGGCGGGGATCGCCGTGCGCAGCGCCTCCCGGTCCGTGTCGTCGAGACGGGACAGCCCGCCGCGTACGAGTTCGGCGCGCCGTTTGCGCCATTCGGCGAGCCGGGCCTCCGCCGCGGGCGTCGGCATCAGCCGGGCGGCGCGCCGGTCGGCGGGGTCGGTCTCGCGGACCAGATAGCCCTGCCGGGACAGCTGGTTGACCAGCGTCGAGACCGAATTGCCCGCCAGGTACAGCTCCTTGGCGGCGTCGGATATGCCGATGCCGGGCCGGGTGACGACCAGGCGCAGCAGCTCGGCCTCGGCGCCGCGCAGCTGCGGGGCGATCTGCGGGCGCAGGTGGCGCCGGACGAGCCGCTGGACGCCGATGAGAGCGTCGATCAGCTCGTCCGGGAAGGTTTCGGGCTCCACATCAGCAGATTAACTCTGTAGCAGAGGTAATGAGCCCAAGGAACGGTCAAGCGCACAGCAGCCGCCCATAATGTCCGCATTTGTTTGTGATGCACAGATTCCGGGCATGACTATGAAGTGCTTCGGACAGGAGGCACGTCCGTGGGAGCCGGTCGGGCCCCGGATGTCTCCGCAGGTCCGAGTCCGCATCTCCCATGGCGCCCGTCCCCTCATGCACCGCCCCAGGGAGGTGCGCATCATGCGTGTCGCCAGCGCCAGCACGAAACCCCACCCGCACGACGACGCCCCCGACACCGCGGAAGCCTTCGCCCGGCTCGCGCGGCTGTCCGAAGGGCCGCAACGCAGGCAGCTGCGAGACCAACTGGTCCAGGCCTGGCTGCCGATGGCCGAGCGGATCGCCGTCCGGTTCAAGGGGCGCGGAGAGTCCCTTGAGGACCTGTACCAGGTCGCCGCCCTCGGACTGGTCAAGGCCGTCGACCACTACGACCCCGCCCGCGGCCACGCCTTCGAGGCCTACGCGGTGCCGACCATCACCGGCGAGATCAAGCGGCACTTCCGCGACCACATGTGGACGCTGCATGTGCCGCGCCGCGTCCAGGACCTGCGCAACAGGGTGCGGCAGGCCGCGAAGGACCTGTCCCAGACCACCCCGGGGCGCGGACCGACCGTCGCCGAGATCGCCCGGCACGCGCACCTCAGCGAGGTCGAGGTGCGCACCGGGATGGAAGCCCTGGAGTGCTTCACCGCGCTGTCGCTGGACGCCGAGATGCCCGGCACCGACGGATACGCCCTGACGGACGCGATCGGCGGCCCCGATCCGGCCTACGACGTCGTCGTCGACCGCGTGGCGGTCGGGCCCTGTCTGCAGGCGCTCCCGGAACGCGAGCGCACCATCCTGTATCTCCGCTTCTTCAGGGGCATGACGCAGAGCCGCATCGCCCAGCAGCTCGGCATCTCGCAGATGCATGTCTCCCGGCTGCTCAGCGGCTGCTTCGACCAGCTGCGCGCGGAACTCCTCGCGGAGACCGGCTGAGCGCCCCGCCGTTCGGCCGCATGCGACCCCGCCGCCTCACCGCTCCGGTGGGGCCTCGGGGATCTGCGTGGGGCCGTAGCGGTCCAGGGCGTCTTCGAGTTCGGCCTTGATCTGCGGGGGGAGGTCCCCGTTGCGCCCCCAGATGAGAATGAGTTCCGCGACATTGCGGAGCTTGATGTTGGTGTGCTGGGAGACGTCCTTCAGCACGGCCCATCCCTGGTCCGGCGCCACCCGGCCCAGCGCGACCATCATCCCGATCGCCTGGTCCACGACGGCGTGCGAGACGATGGCTTCCTTCAGCTGATCGACTTCTTCCTGCAGGGCGAAGATGCGATCCGTCTCGTCGGCAGGTTCGTGCGGTACCTGTGCCACTTATCCATAGTGGCACTCACCCGGTCCGCCGCCACCGGCGGCGGACCGCTACGACCCCCGTTTCGGCCCCACCCATGGGGTACTCGGCAGGCGCATCGTGGGGTTCCGGTTGGACACTGGTACGAGACCGGTGGCTGCCGGTCCACGAGACCAGGACGCAACTGCCATGAACCACGACACCTCACGCCCCCGCGGCGCGACGCGCATCGTCACCTCGGCCTCCGTGTTCGGGGCGCCGTGCTGGGTCAGCCTGACCAGCCGCGACGTCGACGCCACCGAGGACTTCTACCGTGCCGTGCTGGGCTGGGAGTGGCGCTCCGCCAAGCTCGGTGACCGCTTCCGGATGGCGATGGTGGACGGCACACCCGTGGCCGGGATCGCCGCCGTCGCCGACATGTGGCAGATGGCGGTGGCCTGGACGCCGTACTTCGCCGTGCCCAGCGCCGACGAGGCCGCGGCGCGGGCCCAGGAGCGGGGCGGGACGGCCGCGGTCGGCCCGATCTCGTTCCCCCCGGGGCGGGCGGCCCTGCTGGCCGACCGGGACGGGGCGACCTTCGGGATCTGGGAGGGGGTGCTGATCGCCGACTGGGAGAAGTGGCGGCACGCGGCCCCGACCTTCATCAGGCTGCACACACGTGACGCCTTCGACGCCGCGATCTTCTACGGCGAGGTGCTGGACTGGGCCTCGGGGCGGCCTGGCAGCTGCGAGGTCCTGTACGAGGGCGGCGAGGTGGTGCTGCGCAGCCAGGGCGACATCGTGGCGCGCATCGAGTCCGGAGCCCTCGGGGCGGCGCCCGACCCCACCATCCGGCCCCACTGGCAGATCCACTTCGCGGTCGAGGACGTGGCGGCCTGTGTACGGGCCGCCGAGGTGCACGGCGGGAGCGTCCTGTCGAAGGGCAGCGACGAGGCGGTGCTGCGCGACGCCGACGGCGCGCAGTTCACGGTCACCTCGCGCCGCGAACGCTGAGAAGACGCTCCGCCGGGTCAGCCGGGCGGCTACGAATGTGCCACGTTGTGTCATCGGTGGGCTTCAAGCGCCGTCGTGGCTTGTCTCGCCCCCGGCGGAGCCGCAAATCTATACAGCCCGGCGCCCCTTCGGGGCACAGGGGGGTCTCGACAAGAGCACCAGGCTGCGGCGCTCGACCAGAAGCCCGGTGTTCGCCTTGTACTCCGACTCGTCCGGCGGCCCGTGCGGCTCGGCGGTGTCGATCAGGGTCGTCCAGCGTTCGCCGAACGTGACGTCCGGCAGTCGGAACTCCACCGGTTCCCAGTAGCTGTTCAGCAGGAGCAGGAACGAGTCGTCCACGACGGGACGGCCGCAGGGGTCGGGTTCGGCGATGGCGTCGCCGTTGAGGAACACGCCGACGGAGTGCGCGTCGGAGCGCTGCCAGTCCTCCTCCGTCATCTCCTGCGCGTCCGGCGCCAGCCACACCAGGTCCGGCAGCGGCCTGCGCGGACGGGTCGCGGTCTCGCCGCGGAAGAACCGACGGCGGCGCAGCACCGGGTGGGCGGCACGCAGTGCGATGACATACCGCGTGAACTCGGCGAGCTCGCGCTGCTCCTCGGTCAGCTCCCAGTCGATCCAGGAGACTTCGTTGTCCTGGCAGTAGGCGTTGTTGTTGCCGCGCTGGGTGCGGCCGAGTTCGTCGCCGTGGCCGATCATGGGGATGCCCTGCGAGAGCAGCAGGGTGGCCAGGAAGTTGCGCTGCTGGCGCGCGCGCAACTCCAGCACGCCCGGATCGTCGGTGTCGCCCTCGACGCCGCAGTTCCAGGACCGGTTGACGCTCTCACCGTCCCGGTTGCCCTCCCCGTTGGCCTCGTTGTGCTTGTCGTTGTACGAGACCAGGTCGCGCAGGGTGAATCCGTCGTGCGCGGTGACGAAGTTGACGCTGGCCCGGGGGCGGCGCCGGCTGTGCGCGTAAAGGTCCGCGGAACCGGTCAGCCGGGAGGCGAACTCGCCGAGCGTGTGCTCGCCGCCGCGCCAGAAGTCCCGTACGGCGTCGCGGTACTTGCCGTTCCACTCCGACCACAGCGGCGGGAAGTTCCCCACCTGGTAGCCGCCCTCCCCCACGTCCCACGGCTCTGCGATCAGCTTGACGCGGCTGATCACGGGATCCTGCTGGATGAGGTCGAAGAACGCCGAAAGCCGGTCCACCTCGTGGAACTGCCGGGCCAGCGTGGCCGCGAGGTCGAAGCGGAAGCCGTCGACGTGCATCTCGGTGACCCAGTACCGCAGCGAGTCCATGATCAGCTGCAGTACGTAGGGGTGCCGCATCAGCAGGCTGTTGCCGGTGCCGGTGGTGTCGTAGTAGTGGCCCCAGTCGCCGTCCACCAGACGGTAGTAGGAGGCGTTGTCGATGCCGCGGAAGGAGAGCGTGGGGCCCTTCTCATTGCCCTCGGCGGTGTGGTTGTAGACGACGTCGAGGATGACTTCGAGCCCGGCCGCGTGCAGCGCCTTCACCATCGACTTGAACTCGGTGACCTGTCCGCCGCGGGTGCCGTGGGCGGCGTACGCGTTGTGCGGGGCGAAGAAGCCGATCGTGTTGTAGCCCCAGTAGTTGGAAAGGCCGCGGCCCTGCAGCACTCCGTCCTGGACGTACTGGTGCACCGGCATCAGCTCCACCGCCGTCACACCCAGGTTCGTCAGGTGCTCGACGACCGCGGGGTGCGCGAGCCCGGCGTAGGTGCCGCGGAGTTCGGGCGGGACGTCGGGGTGGGTGCGGGTCAGGCCCCGTACATGGGCCTCGTAGATCACACTGTCGGCGTACGGCTGCCGAGGCGGCCGGTCGTCGCCCCAGTCGAAGGCCGGGTCTGTGACCACGCCGAGCATGGTGTGCCCGGCGCTGTCCGACCGGGACCGGCCGTGCGGTGCACGCTCGAACAGGGAGGCGTGGTTGTCCACCTGCCCGTCGACCGCCCTGGTGTACGGGTCCAGGAGGAGTTTCGCCGGGTTGCAGCGGTGCCCCAGCTGCGGGTGCCAGGGGCCGTGCACCCGGTAGCCGTAGCGCTGTCCCGGCCCGATGTCGGGCAGGTAGCAGTGCCAGACGAAGCCGTCGACCTCGGTCACCGGGAGGCGGCGCTCCCCGCCGTCGTCGACGAGCACGAGTTCGACGCGTTGGGCCACCTCGCTGAAGAGCGCGAAGTTGGTGCCCTTCCCGTCGTAGGAGGCACCCAATGGGTAGGGGTGCCCGCTCCAGACGGGCACCCCTGGCTTGCGGCGGCGCTTCGCCGTCACCGGGCATCGTCCAGGATGCCGTCGGACTCGCGCACCTGCCCGGCGAGAGCCACGGCCGGCATCTCGCGGGGCACCTGGAGCACCTCGCGCAGGCTCGGTGCGGGTGCCAGGGGCACCAGGGGCACCCGTTCGCCGGCCCTGGCCCGTTGCGAGAACCAGATGACCTTGCTGCCGGTGTCCGTGGCGCAGCAGCCCCAGCCGTCGCTCATCGCGGCGATCCGCTGCAGACAGGCCCGCAGGTCCTGGTCGGGACGCAGGTCGCAGTCGTTCTCCGCCACGGCGGTGATCAGATGCTGTCCGTTCCACCACATCTCGACCGACGTGTTCTTGTCCGTGGCGTGCTCGTCGATCGCCTTCAGCAGCAGCTCGGCGCCGCTGCAGACGGGCTCGACCAGGGTATCGAGGTCCCAGAGCCGGAGATGCGCGGCCAGGATGCGCCGTACCTGTCCGACCCGTTCGGGGCTGACTTCCACATCGAGGTGGTAGTAGCAGGGCACTGCGGTCTTCATCTTCGTTGGCTCCTCACCCGCGGAGCTCCCGCTCCTTCTCGGCCCCTGTGGGACGAGCCCCGAACGCGAAGCGTGAGCGTTGATCGCTTCTGAGTCACCTCAAGAGTGGGTGAACTAGACCATTCGTGCAACACGAGCACGCACCCGGGGTGACGGAGGCCCACCCGACATGGTTGAAGATCCAACAAGACGCTGAGTCTTCATCCATGCACCATGTGTGAAGACCTCGATCCCCGTAACGGATCCGTGCGTGCCCACGCACGGCCGCCGCCCGACGGTCGGGAGACGTGCGATCGAGCCCCGGAGAAAGTGAAGAGCGTCATGCTGCTACCGGCCAAAGCCGAAGTGGCCCGGCAACTGCGGCGGTACCGGGCCTGGGAACGCGTCATGCTCGCGTCTCCCGCCGACCGCGCGGTGCGCGCCACCTTCGAGGACTCGGGCTACACCTTGTGCGTGCTCATGGGCAAGCGCTGTGCCCGCGAGGCCGCGGACGCCGCCGAGCGCTATCTGGGGTCCACCCTGGGCGCCTATCTCCGGGAGCAGAACGAGCGGCCCCGAACGGGTGCGGCCGAACGGCGCGGGCCCCCTCAGGCACAACAGCATTTCGCCGCAGGGAGGTAGATCCCCCTGCGGCTCAACGCTTATGTCGCAGTTTGTATCCCTCGACCGGGCCAGAGGCCCGGTCTCCAGCACGGCGGAGGTGAGACCCATGAGTTCGATTCCGGCCATCGGCCGCATCCCGGTGCGGGACGTCCACCCGGCGGTGGAGTGCGGAAAGCGCCCGGCCAAGGCGGTCGTCGGGGAGACGTTCGAGGTCACCGCGACCGTGTTCCGGGAAGGCCATGACGCGGTAGCCGCCAATGTCGTCCTGACGGATCCGGAGGGCCAGCACGGCCCGTGGACGCCGATGCGGGAACTGTCCCCCGGCTCCGACCGCTGGGGCGCCGAGGTCACGCCCACCTCCACCGGCCACTGGACGTATCGGGTGGAGGCCTGGAGCGATCCGGTGGCCACGTGGCGGCGCACCGCCCGCATCAAGGTCCCGGCGGGCATCGACACCGGGCTGGTGCTGGAGGAGGGCGGCGACCTGCACGAGAAGCTGGCCGCCGGAGTGCCCGAGGGTCCGGGGCGTGCTGCCGTGCTGGCGGCGGCGGAGACCTTGCGCGACGACTCGCTGCCGGTGGCCACCCGCCTGGCGGCGGCGTTGACGCCGGAGGTGGACGCGGTACTGGCCCGGCATCCGCTGCGGGAGTTCGTCACCGCCTCGCAGACCCTGCCGCTGCTGGTGGAACGCGAACGCGCGCTCTACGGCGCCTGGTACGAGTTCTTCCCCCGCTCCGAGGGCACCGAGCAACAGCCGCACGGCACGTTCCGCACCGCCGCCCGCCGCCTGCCCGCGATCGCCGCGATGGGCTTCGACGTCGTCTACCTGCCCCCCATCCACCCCAT
>NZ_JBSFJW010000035.1:0-101197 GCF_053598255.1 Streptomyces sp. NPDC001157 | reverse complement strand
GCCGGCCTCCTTGAAGAAGCCGAACGGGAGCAGCGACAGCGACCAGGGTGCGAGGACCAACAGGGGCGTGCCGAGCTGGGCCAGGCAGCCCCCAGGTACGGGACGGGTAGGGGCGGCGGCGAGATCACTGCGACGGCTGTTGCACCGGGGCGCGTTCGGGCTCCGGGACCCGGCGCCTGCGCCGCCGCTTGAGCAGGGCCCACGGCCCCCGCGGACCCGTCGGCATCGCTGCCGTGACCTCCGTGCCTGCCTCCGAGGCAGCCTCCGCCGCAGCCTTTGCGACCGGCAGGAAGCCTTCGCGGCGGGTGACGTCGGGGCGCTCCTCCTCGGCCGGCCACAGCTCCAGGGCCGCACAGACCGTCGGCAGCACCGCCATCGCGGCCGTGGCGTAGCCCTCCGCCGAGGGGTGGTAGTTGTCGGGGCCGAAGAGTTCGCGGGGGTTCGCCTCGAATTCGGGGCCGAGCAGGTCGCCCAGCGACACCGTGCGGCCGCCCTGCTCCACCGTGCCGATCGTCTGGGCCGCCGCCAGTTGGCGTGAGGCGCGGCGGGCCAGCCAGCGCAGGGGTTGCTGGACTCTTTCCACCGTGCCCAGGTCGGGACAGGTGCCGACCACCACCTCCGCACCGGCCGTCCGCAGCCGCCGTACCGTCGCGGAAAGGTGGCGGACCGAGCGGGTCGGCGGCATGCGGTGGGTGACGTCGTTCGCGCCGATCATGATCACGCAGATGTCCGGAACCAGCGCGGGGTTCGCCAGGACGAGGGCCACCTGGCGGTCCAGGTCGTCGGACGTTGCCCCCGGGAGGGCCACGTTGTGGAGTTCCACCGGGCGTTCCGCCACCGCGGACAGCCCGGAGGCCAGGAGCGCGCCCGGTGTCTGGCTCGCCCGGTGCACCCCCTGCCCCGCCGCCGTGGAGTCACCGAGCATCGTCAGGCGCAGCGGCGGTTCGTCGGGGGTGGCGTACGTGGTGCCGTACAGGCCGTCCGCCACGGGGACCCGGCCGCCGGAGCCGTTGCCCACATGGCGCCTGGCCATCCGGACCTCCGCCAGCAGCAGACCCACGGCGGCCGCGCCGGCCAGTCCGATCCCGCCACCGCCGTATGCCGCGCCGGCCGCGATCCGCCGGGCCACCCTCGCCCTCGACATGCTCGTCATGCGTCGCCGCCACCTCCTCGAAGCCGTACATCCACTCCTTGCCCCGTACCGGCCGTTCGCCAATCTCAACGACAAGTGAACGGCCCTCCCGGGCCTTAGGCTGGCTTCACCATCACGATCACCTCTTTTGCAAGCATCCGGAGACAACGGTGCATTTCCACGACTCGATGATCAGTCTCGTCGGCAACACCCCGCTGGTGAGGCTCAACAACGTGACCAAGGGCATCCGGGCGACCGTCCTGGCCAAGGTCGAGTACTTCAACCCCGGCGGCTCCGTGAAGGACCGCATCGCCCTGCGCATGATCGAGGCGGCGGAGGAGAGCGGCGCGCTCAAGCCCGGCGGGACGATCGTCGAGCCGACCAGCGGGAACACCGGCGTCGGCCTGGCCATCGTGGCGCAGCAGAAGGGGTACAAGTGCATCTTCGTGTGCCCCGACAAGGTGAGCACCGACAAGATCAACGTGCTGAGGGCCTACGGGGCCGAGGTCGTCGTGTGCCCGACCGCCGTGGACCCCGAGCACCCGGACTCGTACTACAACGTCTCCGACCGGCTCGTGCGCGAGACCCCGGGAGCGTGGAAGCCCGACCAGTACTCCAACCCCAACAACCCCCTCTCCCACTACCACTCCACCGGCCCCGAGCTGTGGGAGCAGACCGAGGGGAAGATCACCCACTTCGTGGCGGGTGTGGGCACCGGCGGCACCATCTCCGGCACCGGGCGGTACCTCAAGGACGTGAGTGACGGCGCCGTCCAGGTCGTGGGCGCCGACCCCGAGGGGTCCGTCTACTCGGGCGGCTCCGGGCGGCCGTATCTCGTCGAGGGGGTGGGCGAGGACTTCTGGCCCACCGCCTACGACCGGACCGTCGCCGACGAGATCGTCGCGGTGTCGGACAAGGACTCGTTCCAGATGACCCGCCGCCTCGCCAAGGAGGAGGGCCTGCTCGTCGGCGGCTCCTGCGGCATGGCGGTCGTGGCGGCCCTGCGGGTCGCCGAGCGGCTGGACGAGAACGGTGTCGTGGTGGTGCTGCTGCCGGACAGCGGGCGTGGATACCTCAGCAAGATCTTCAACGACGAGTGGATCGGTCAACATGGGTTCAGCGAGGAGGAGCCCAGCACCGAACCGACGGCAGGGATGGTCCTCGCGAAGAAGACAGAGGCAGAGTCGGGCGGTATCCCGAGCTTCGTGCACATGCACCCCAACGAGACGGTTGGGGAGGCGATCAACGTGCTGCGTGAGTACGGGGTCTCTCAGATGCCAGTGGTTGCCCCCGGTGCGGGACACCCTGACGTGATGGCTGGAGAGGTGGTCGGCGCAGTGGAAGAACGAGTTCTGCTGCACGCCGTGTACGTCGACCGCACGCCGTCGGACGCGCCGCTGTCGAAGCTCATGTCAGACCCGCTGCCGGTTGTTGGTGCCGGTGAGCCGGTGGCGCGTCTGGTGTCCGCCCTTGAAGGCCGAGACGCGGCTGTGGTGCTCATTGACGGCAAGCCCGCCGGCATTGTCACCCGCCAGGACCTCTTGGCCTTCCTCGCGACCACAGGCAGCTGATCCAGCGCGGATGTCTCCGCACTGGCCGCTGCGTGGATGCGTCCGCCCTTGAACGCGAGACAGACCAGGAGCGCAGATGGCCGATCAGTCGGAGACTCCGCCGGATCGTGACGAGTGGGTTGCACAGGAAGTCAGGAAGTGGTGAAGCTCCTGCCTCAGATCACCGAAGACAGGTGGTCTGAGGTCTGGGCTGTGATTGCTCCCGATGGCCTTGGCTCTGGCGTTGGCTTGGGGGAGTGAGGGCGTGACTGACCAAACGGCCAAGACGTCCAAGGTGTTGTCGGTCCGCCGGGACGACAAGTTGAGGCGGGCCCTCAGCGTCATCGGTCAGACGGGCATGTCGGACAGTGACGCAACCAAGTGGGCATTGACCATCGCGGCCAACATCCTTGAACTGGCGTGGCAGAACGGCCATGAAGCGCCCGGTGCCATACCGGATATGCGGGTGTCGTACAGGGTGAAGGACACCGTGTGACGGCGATGTGACGCAGGTCCGAGACGGCGGCCGCCTGAGCGCCGGATGGTCTCCCCACGACAACAGCGAAGCCCCGCCACTCTGCAAGGAGGGGCGGGGCTTCTCATAGTCGGGTCAGACTCACACGGGGAACTCGTCACGCTGGACGGCGGCGACGAACGATGCCCAACCGGCCGCGGAGAAGACCAGCGCCGGACCGGTCTTGTCCTTGCTGTCGCGAACCGGCACGCCCGCCGCGTAGCCGTCGATGACCTCAACGCACTCGCCGCCCTGCGCCCCGCTGTAAGTATCTGGAGCTAACCCCCGCTCTGACCGGATGTACCACTTCCCCCTGTCTCCGGTCAGAGAGGGCACCACCCCTTGTAGCTCAGTCAGGGAGAGCTCTGAGCACGCGCGTTTCTGCACTCCACTTTCTCCGCGCGCAGTGACCCCGGTTCGAATCCGGGCAAGGGGGCTGCCCGCCCCGGTTTGTGCGGATCAAAAGCAGGCGTATCGGACGCGCTTCATGGGCAGAACACTCCCGAGTAAGCACCTTGGGGCGTAGGCAGCCCGCCAAGTCCGGCGGCGCAGGAGCCTACCGAGTGCGAGAGACCAGCAACCACCATCAGACGTTGCCGTCCGCGGCGTCGAATCCCCCTGGACACCCGCGTCCTTCCTGCCCAGGAGGCACCATGAGCACGTCTCCGTTACCGAATTTCTTCATGCCCTTCCCGTCGGCAGGATCTAACCCCCACGCCCCTCAGGCGGAGGCTGCCATGTGGGCCTGGCTGGAGACGTCCGGGCTCCTGCCGACCGAGGCGGCTCGTCTGCGTGTTGAACGGACCCGCCCGGCGCTGATGTACGCACAGTGGTGTCCGACGGCCGAGCCAGACGTGTTGGCGTTACTGACGCAGTATCTGGCCTGGGCCTTCATCGTGGATGACGAGTTCGACATCCGGAGCCCTGACCCCGTTCGCTGCATCGCCACCGTTACCGCTCTGGATGCGGTGTTCGATCCGCACTGCCCGACAGCGGGAAACGGCCCTCTCGTCGACGCGTTCGCGGACCTTTGGAGGCGGCTTTCTCTGGGACGTTCCGAAGGTTGGAGGAAGGCGTTCCGGTCCGAGGTGAGGGCGTGGCTGTGGACCTACTATCGAGAGGCCGTGGGGCACCTGACGGGGCACCTGCCGGAGATGGACGCCTACAGGGCACACCGCAGGGACGGAGTCGCCCTGTACATGTTCATGGACATCAGTGAGATCGCCTCGGGTGTCGATCTCCCGGAGAGTGTGCGACAGCTGGCCGCCTTCCGGGACTTGAGGGATGCCGCCGAGGAGCACATGGGCCTGTACAACGACATCTGCTCGCTGGACTCGGACGAACGCGTGGGCTATCGCTACAACGCGGCGCTTCTCCTCCAGGACAACCAGGACTTCACGCGTGAGCAAGCGGTCGACGCTGTGAACGACATGCTCACCGCAGCACTGCAACGGTTTCAAACTGCGGTGGAACAACTCCCCGTCCAGTTGGAAGCCGCAGGGATCCAGGGTCAGGCGTGTGTCGATGCCTTGCGGACGGCAGAGGACTACGCCCGGTATGTGCGAGCAAACTTCGACTACCACCAACAGGCTCCCCGCTACACCAGCGTGCCGGAAGTCGCATTGGAGGGCATGCTCGGCCTCCGCACGCTGGGTGAGCAGTAGCTACGTCCTGCACGCGATGTAGCCCTGGCGGGAACGGCGGCTCGGCGGGCGTTCGCCGGCTCACGGGGGCAAGTCGATTTCGTACCCCGTGACGGGGGAAAGTGGCTGGTCACCACGCTGGGCGGGGTCCAGGGGTGCGCTATAGCGCCCCTGGTACCACCGGCCCCAGGTGAGGGTTTGTCACGATGCTGTGTGCCAGGGTCGGTTGCGTTGGCCTCCGTGAGGAACCGACGTCAGAGATCACGGACTCGGAACCGACGGACGGGCTCTAGCCGTTCAATCCCCCTTCCCGAGGAGGCCCGCGACTGAGTCGGAGACGTACCCGACGGGGCTTGTGAGCCCTCCAAGTGGGTCAGGGGCGGCCTGAGCGGGGGTGGCCAGCGTGATACTGCCGAGTGCGAGAAGGACGGTAGCTGCTCCCGCAGTGACGAACCGGCGTACGGGGCTCATGTGGCAGGCCTCCTGAATACGTGTGCTCGTTGGCACAGATGTGATTGGGCTGGGAGCATTCCCGGTCGCGGCTCTGCTGTACCGGTATTCCCGGCGTGATGGCGCTCGGAAGCTCCCGAGGAGCGCATGAGACTCACCGACGTGCCTGAGGCCAGCGAGCACCCGTCGGATCGGCCCGAGCAGTGTGGGCGCCTGTGGTTGCGGAGCGTGGGCCACGCTCCGCGCGGCTCGTCTCCCCGGTGGCTGACAGAGCAGACGACGAAGCCCCCCGCCATGATTCGGCGGGGGCTTCTCTGTTTGGTCCGGGGGCGGGCTGGGTGTGTCGGGCGGCTGGCCGTCCGGACGGGACCGGCCGAAGGTCGCATGCCCGGCCGAGGCGGCCAGGGCCGCCCGGCGCGCGGAGCGCGCGCCCTTGAGCAAGTAAAGAGAGGCTGGACCGATCAGGATTGGCGGCGGGCGGTCCGCTTGGCGGCTGGCTTCGTCGGCGTGACGGGGAAGGCGAGCTGACAGGTGGCGGCGGGCGCCTTCAGCTCCTCGCACAACAGTGGGCGCTCTTGGTCTGCGTCGGCGGAAGGGCTGCTTCGACCTTCAGGTGCGGACGGCCCTTCCCCGGACGATCAGAGCCTGACGATCCAGACGACGGCCGCCCCCGACCCCGCACCGTAGTGGTTGGCCGCATTGGGACTCAATCGGTCCACCACGCCCACCTTCGCGGAGGCCTCTTTGCGGAAGGCTTCTTCGCGCTCTCCAGTTCTGCACGAGCCCCGCTGAGTGTGGGGTCGATATCGAGTGCGGCGGTGAGGTCGGAAATCGCTTGGTCGTAGCGACGCGCCTGGCGATGGGTCGTGCCGCGTTGAGCGAGGGCCCAGGCGTACTGCGGGTCGAGGTCGAGTGCGGCGGTGAAGTCGGTGATCGCTTGGTCGTAGCGACGCGTCTGGCGATGGGCCGTGCCGCGTTGAGTGAGCGCCCAGGTGAGCGTGGGGTCGTTGTCGAGTGCGGCGGTGAGGTCGGTGATCGCTTGGTCGTAGCGACCCGCCTGGCGATGGGCCGCGCCGCGTTGAGCGAGGGCCCAGGCGGACTGCGGGTCGAGGTCGAGTGCGGCGGTGAGGTCGGTGATCGCTTCGTCGAAGCGGCCCGTCTGGCGATGGGCCGTGCCGCGTTGAGTGAGCGCCCAGGTGAGCGTGGGGTCGTTGTCGAGTGCGGCGGTGAGGTCGGTGATCGCTTGGTCGTAGCGACCCGCCTGGCGATGGGCCGCGCCGCGTTGAGCGAGGGCCCAGGCGGACTGCGGGTCGAGGTCGAGTGCGGCGGTGAGGTCGGTGATCGCTTGGTCGTAGCGACCCGCCTGGCCATGGGCCGTGCCGCGTTGAGTGAGCGCCCAGGCGGACTGCGGGTCGAGGTCGAGTGCGGCGGTGAGGTCGGTGATCGCTTGGTCGTAGCGACCCGCCTGGCGATGGGCCTGGCCGCGTGCAGCGAGGGCCGGGGCGTACTGGGGGTCAAGGTCGAGTGCGGCGGTGAGGTCGGTGATCGCTTGGTCGTAGCGACCCGCCTGGCCATGGGCCGTGCCGCGTTGAGCGAGGGCCGGGGCGGACTGCGGGTCGAGGTCGAGTGCGGCGGTGAAGTCGGTGATCGCTTGGTCGAAGCGACCGGCCCGGCGGTGGGCCTCACCGCGTTGAGCGAGGGCCCAGGTGAATGTGGGGTCAACGTCGAGAGCGGCCGTCAGGTCGGTGATCGCTTGGTCGAAGCGACCCGCCTGGCAGTGGGTCACACCGCGTTGAGCGAGGGCCCAGGCGTACTGCGGGTCGAGGTCGAGTGCGGCGGTGAAGTCGGTGATCGCTTGGTCGAAGCGGCCGGCTTGGAGATGGGCCTGACCGCGTTGAGTGAGGGCCCAGGCGTACTGCGGGTCGAGGTCGAGTGCGGCGGTGAAGTCGGTGATCGCTTGGTCGAAGCGGCCGGCTTGGAGATGGGCCCGTCCGCGTTGAGCGAGGGCCCATTTGAGTGTGGGGTCGAGGTCGAGTGCGGCGGTGAGGTCGGTGATGGCTTCGTCGTAGCGACCGGCCTGGCGATGGGCCGTGCCGCGTTGAGCGAGGGCCGGGGCGTACTGGGGGTCGAGGTCGAGTGCGGCGGTGAGGTCGGTGATGGCTTCGTCGTAGCGACCGGCCTGGCGATGGGCCGCGCCGCGTTGAGCGAGGGCCGGGGCGTACTCGGGGTCGAGGTCGAGTGCAGCGGTGAGGTCGGTGATCGCTTCGTCGTATCGAGCGGCCTGGCGATGGGTCTCACCGCGTTGAGCGAGGGCCCGGGCGTGCTGGGGGTCAAGGGCCGGGGCGTACTGGGGGTCGAGGTCGAGTGCGGCGGTCAGGTCGGTGATCGCTTGGTCGTAGCGACCGGCCTGGCGGTGGGCCACACCGCGTGCAGCGAGGGCCGGGGCGTACTGGGGGTCGAGGTCGAGAGCGGCGGTCAGGTCGGTGATGGCCTGGTCGAAGCGACCCGCCTCGCGATGGGCCACACCGCGTGCAGCGAGGGCCGGGGCGTACTGGGGGTCAAGGTCGAGAGCGGCGGTGAAGTCGGTAATCGCTTCGTCGAAGCGACCCGCCTCGCAATGGGCCTGCCCCCGGTGGCAAAGGGCGACTGCATCCTCAAGGCCGGCTACCGGCCTGGCGGTCTCCTCCAGCGTCGGGGATGCGGGGCGGGGCGGCTGCGGTTGCTCAGGAGCTCTCTCGGGCGCCGGTGGGGGCGGCGCTTCCGACGACGTTTGCACTAGCGGCACGAGAGCCCGCAAGCGGGCGGCGGCGGCGCTGGACACGCGTTTGCTGTCGTCGTCGGTGAGGCGCTGGATCTCCTCGATGACACTGCGTCGCACGACGTCGTTGCCCTTGCGGTGCAGGCGAGCGAGTTCGTCGAGAGCGGTGAGCCGGTCGTCCACGCTCGGGCTGGCAAGGTCGTTGGACAGGTAGAGCGGCAGGGCCCAGTTGACGTTGCGGGCGATGACGATGCGCCCCTCAACGTCGCCTTGCAGCTTGGGCCGTTGCTGCGGCATTTCGTCGACGACCCGCTCGTAGACGTAGCCGTACAGCTCGTCGAGGGTGATGTCGCCGTCGCCGTCGAGGTCCGCGCTGCCGTCGCGTATACCGTCCACCAGATAGCGGGTGAACACTGACTGCACGGCTGTACCGTGCACCTGGTTTCCTTCGAACGAGTACTGGGTCGCGTCGGAAGCGGTCAGCACGACGTGCCCGCGGCCACGGAAGCGCTCCGCGGTGTGCACGGCGGTGTCGGACTTGGAGATCCTGCCGGCCGGGAACGCCCCGCTGTAGCAGCAGTCGAGGATCAGCACCTTCCGCCGAGAGTTGCACCCCTTCATGGCCTGGCTGATCCGCTCGGCGGCAAGTGCGGTGAACAGCAGATCGTCGCGGTATGTGTCAGCCATCGCCAGGTACAGGAGGCCGTCGTCGTCCTTGAGACCGTGGCCCGTGAAGTACAGGAGGGTGAGGTCGTCGCGGCGCGCATTGCGGTAGAAGTCGCCGATGGCCTTGCCGACGACATAGTGCGGTTGGTTGATCAGGGGAGTGACTTCGAACCCGGCGATGTCCGGGTCCTTGAGCACCGCAGCGAGCGCCTCCGCGTCGTGTGCCGGAGCGGTCAACTGACGCAGGGCGCTGTCTTGATAGTCGAAAGTGGCGATAAGCAACGCCAGGCGGCGGCCCATGGCTAGTCGCGGGTATGGCGCCGGACGTATGCGTCGATCAGGGCTTGGCGCTCGGCGTCGGAGGCTCGCTCCAGCTCGATCGTGTCGCCGTCGATGGTCAGCGAGACACGGTGCCGTGCGGAGGACCTGCCCAGCCAGTCACGTACGGTCTCGATGAGTGCTGTGAACGCGCCGCCGGATGCGCTCAGCGCCACGACGATGGCCCCGAGAGTGACGGCATCGGTGCCCTTCGCTGCGTCAGGAGCCGGGACGCTGGGGCCGGTGTGGACCGCGTCGACGTCCAGATCGGCAATCTCGGCCCTGAGCCGGCGAGTCACCCGTTCCCCTGCCTCCGCATCCAACTCGGGATCGGGCACGACGATCAGCAGCACCTCGATCCCATCGGGCGCCTGCTGACCCGCTTGGTGAACTCTCGACGAGAGGTCGTCTTGCATACGTTCATCCCCCATGGCAGACCGTCGCGAAGCCTGCCTTACAGTGTGACCGCAATCGGCCACGGCCGGAGGCCAGTTGGCGTCGCTGGCCACTGGATCGGGAAAACGGCATTCGACTGCGCAACGGCTGGCGCGACTCCTGGCTCTGAGAGCGTGCCCCCGTGCTGGATTTTCAGTTGTGGCGGGTGGCGCGCTTGGCGGCTGACTCGGCGGTTTTAGGAGGTGGGTGAGCCAGCAAGTTCGGACGGGGCCCTCAGCTCCTCGCACAGCAGCGGGCGGTGGTCGGCGTCGGCGTTGCAGTAGGCGATCAGGAGGGGCTGGCGTCGTTGAGTCCGAGTGCGGTGTGCTCGTCTGGATACGGGGTGAAGGCACCACGGCGAGTTGAGGTCAGGTGATCAGCTGACAACGGCGACGGTCATGGCGACCGCAGAGGACTTGGGCCTGGCCCGCCATCTGGCCGACTGGCACACGACATGTGCGGGCGGTCACTTCGCCGCGGTCGGTTGATGCCGGGTGGCATGTCGCTCGCCGGGCCGGCGGCGGCGTGCGGCCTGGTCGCGCTTCTCCGGGATGGGGTGCGGGAAGGGGCCGAAGGCCCACGCGCACCCCTCGTCGTCCTCCCGTTCCCGGTGGGTGCAAGATGGGATGCAGGGGGGTGCTGATGGCAGCGCAACGAGCGATGGCTACGGCGCACAGCAGGGGCAAGACACCGAAGAAGCGCGAGCCAGGCCCGTTGTCGCCCGGCCGGACCCGACTCCTGGGCGCTCTGCTGATCCTGCTGTCCCTGATCGCGGCGGTGCTTTGCTTCCTCGCATTCGCCGAGTGGCTGCCCTCCGACGGGGAGCGCTACAGGGACTACCAGGCCGCCGAGCCGTGCCTTGCTCATGCGACCGAACAGGTCCGGGCGGAGACGGACTGCCTGAGTACCTGGCGATACACCGTCGAGAAGACGGTGGTCAAGAGCGGCGGGAAGAGCTCCACCTACCGGGCAACCCTGAGGGGCGGGGCTTCCTGGCGGAGGGTCGTGGACTTCGGTGACCCGGGGCCGCTCCTGGAGAAGATAAAGCCGGGCGACCAGGTCACCGGCACGATCTGGCGCCGCACCATCGTGGCGCTCAGCAAGGACGGCGTCCGGCAGAACACCTCTGAAGCACCTCGCGACGAGCTCCAGATGAACGCCGCCTTGGGCCTGTTGGCAGGGCTCCTCGCCGCTCTGATGTTCGTCTTCGGCGCGGTGCGACTGGTCAGGCCTCGTGGCCCCGAGCCCTTCACCTGGGCACCGTACGGCAGGCGCATGCTCATCACTATTCTGTCCGCCTGCTTCGGGGCGGGGCTCCTGACGGTGTGGACCGGGATCCCCTGGCCGACCGTGCCCGCCGCGGTCGTACCCGTCGTGGCGTGCGCGGCGGGACTGATGTACCGCGACCTGCAGCGGAGTGTCGCAGGCAAGAAACGTGACGGCACTGCGACACCCGCAACGCTCCACCATGATGCACAAGCGACGAACGTCGTCGATACGGGCTGAGCGCCGGAGCGGCCAACTGAAGCGCTCGGTGGACAACTGGGACATTCAGTCACACGGCTATTCCGTGACGGGTTGGCGGCGGGCAGGGCGCGTGGCGGCTGGCTTCGTCGGCGTCACGGGGAACGTGAGCTGGCATGTGGCGGCGGGCGCCTTCAGCTCCTCGCACAACAGTGGGCGCTCCTGGTCCGCGTCGGCGGTGATGCGGCAAGTGATCAGGTTCGGCCTACCTCGCTCGCCGCAAAGGCGACCCACGCAGATGATCATTGGGCAGAGAAAAGCTGTCTGTAAGATGAATGAGGAGTTAATGGATTACGTCTCACCGAAGAACTGGCCGGCTGAGTTCGACGTCGGCAAGCTGCTTGTGCAGGGCGGCTACTTGGGCGTCCGGCTGTTCAGCCTCTTTGGGCTAGAGAGGCTTTGTAGGCGCGGTCAATCCGTGTTTGGGCTATGCCAGTCACACATACTGCGCCAAAAGGGTCGCGCAGTGTGCTAATTGAGGAACTTCTGAGGTGAAAACGTGACCTCCGTCATAGGGGGGATCGGTGCGGCCCTGCTGGAGTGGATCTCGACCACTCGGGCACGCAACAGCGCCACTTTTCAGTTCAGGGGGAACTGGCAGATGTGTCGTGCCCACCAGCGCTCCCAAAGGAACACGACGCGTGCGCACCACCCTTCGCCAGTCCAGCACTATGGGCGCTGCCGTTAAGGCAGTTTCCAGCTCTGTTACCGCCGCGATTGCGCTACTCGCGCTGGCGGCCCCTCACGCCAGTGCCGCCAGTACCCGGGCCGCAGCACCGCCGGCTACTCCGGGCGCATACATCGCCTACCTTGAGTCGTCCTCGCAGGAAGGCGCCAAGGAGACGCTGAGTGAATTCAAGGCGCTCTCCCCGGAAGTGCAGAAAAAGTTCATCGGCTACCTCAACGACCCGGAAACAGTAAAAGAGTTTCTGGAGCAGGCGGGCGACCTCGAAGTGACGCCCTCTGTGCGGTCGACGCGATCGGTGTCAACCCACGGCGGTGACGTGGTCTACACCAGTACGGTGGAAGACACGCAGGCGGGGCTGGCGAGGACATCCAGGGGAACCCACGAGTACAAGTTCGGCCCCAGTGCGAAGATTTTCGGCATCACCATCATGCGGCTGTCACTGTGGGTGAATTACTTCTACGATGGCAGCAAGATCACGAAGGTGAACTTCGCCGATTCCGCCGTCAAGAACATCTCCGGTTTCGGCGACATCACCGGCAAGGCTGTCGCATGGATGGACGGAGGTTTCGCCAACGGACAGATCGTCTGGCATGGAAGCTTTGGGTACAAGGACTTGAGCGCGGAGCTCGACAAGCGTGAGAAGGTGTGGACGAACGCTAATGGACACTCCGGCGCCTACCTCAAGAACATCTGACCCACGGAAGGCATTCCCTCACATGACTGCGACTGTGAAGAAGGTCGTCATCATCCTGTCTATCCTGATCGCTGTCATAGCGGTAGGAAGCGCGGTGAGCGCAGCACTGTTCTACAACCTCAGCTGACCTCGGCTTCGATCTTGCATGAGGGTCCGTCAGCTACTGACGGACCCTTTCTGCTTGTTCGGAGGGAGATTTCTGCTTCACGCGTCTGCTGCCCCGCACCGAAGCGTGCGAGTCACTGGTGAATGCCGTCCTCAATCTGCGCGGCGTGGGGGCTGAATCGCGGACCCGGACTTACATACGGCGTCGAGCCAACAACTCTGTGACCGTTTGGCGCTCGGGGGAGAAGAGCGGTGAGGTTAAAGGGGACATGTCCGCGGACGACATACTAAAGATCCTTGACCCTTCTTAAACGAACCTACCGGACGTCACTTGTCCACCCACGTTGCTGATGCACGGTCGGGATGCGGCCGTCGCAGGTATGTCGGCTATTCCGTGGCGGGTTGGCGGCGGGCGGCGCGCTTGGCAGCCGGCTTCGTCGGCGTCACGGGGAAGGTGAGCTGGCACGTGGCGGCCGGCGCCTTCAGCTCCTCGCACCGCAGCCGGTCGCCCTGGTCGGCATCGACTGCAAGGGCGGCATGGAACTCGGGCTGTTCGGCGGACGGCTCTCCGCCCTGGCGACCGACCGTGCGCAAGCGGTCGGCCTGCTGTCCGGGGTCGTCGAGGAGATCCAGGCACGCATGGGCGTATGCCGGGCGCTGAGCAAGCGCTCGAGGTGCTGCGCGAGTACGGCGTCTCGCAGATGCCGATCGTGAAGCCGGGCGCCGGCCACCCGGACGTCATGGCCGCCGAGGTCGTGGGCTCGGTCGTGGAGCGCGAGCTGCTCGACGCCCTGTTCACCAAGCGGGCCTTCCTGGAGGACCCGCTGGAGAAGCACATGTCGGCCCCGCCCAGGTCGGCTCCGGCGAACCGGTCGGCGACCTGATGTCCGTGCTCGGTGCCGCGGACGCGGCGATCATCCTCGTCGAGGGCAGGCCGACCGGCGTGGTCAGCCGGCAGGACCTGCTGGCCTTCCTCGCCAAGGGCGGGAAGTAGCGGCAAACGTCCGGTGAACCGCCGGTGCCGGAGGCGAACTTCCGTTTGCCTACCGAAGTGGTGGACTTCGGCGAAGTGGTACGAGCGTGTCACGTCCACGCAGCACACGCTTAACACGAGTCCGGCACATTAGTGGGTGTCGGCAGGGCGGGAGCGGCTCCCCGCCCCAGCCGGCACCGAAACGTCCAAGGACCTCCGGAGCGGCTCCCGGACCTCCATGGACGCCCGGACGTGAGACCCGGCCTGACCCGGTTAACGTCCCTCGCGGGGACCGCCGTCGTCCCGCCCCCCGGCAACGGGGGTGCGGCGGTCCCCGCGCATATTTCTTTCTACGAGGCTGTACTGGCCCAGCTTCCCAGCAGCGTCAGCCTCTCCTCCGTCTCCGACCCCGGCTCCG
Source organism: Streptomyces sp. NPDC001157 (assembly GCF_053598255.1). NCBI lineage: Bacteria > Bacillati > Actinomycetota > Actinomycetes > Kitasatosporales > Streptomycetaceae > Streptomyces > Streptomyces sp. NPDC001157. Next base: position 87,329 of record NZ_JBSFJW010000035.1, on the reverse strand, counting down.
GTGTGTACACCACGAGGGTCTGTCCCGGTGCCCCCGGGAGCGTCAGTGACTCGTACGACAGGGTCAGCATGCCCGCCACGGGGTGCCGGAGGAGCTTCTCGCCGTACAGGCACGCCCTGACCTGGTGGTCGGCCCACAGGCGGCGGAATTCCTCGCTCTTGAGGGAGAGTTCCCCGACGAGATCGCGCACGCGGTGGTTGTCGGGATGGGCGCCCGCGCTCAGCCGCAGATTGGCGACGGACTGGGCGGCGCAGGCGGCCCAGTCGGGGTAGAGGTCGCGGCTCTCGGGTTCGAGGAAGATCTGGCGGACGGCGTTGCGTCGGCCGGGGGCCCTGTTGCCGAAGCCGTGCACGGCGTCGCCGAGGGCGTTCCAGGCCAGGGCCTCCATGGCGGGGTCGAGGACGAAGGCCGGAGTGCGCTCCATGCCGTCGAGCAGCCGCTGGACACCCGGGCGGACGCGGGGTGCGCTGCGGTGGCGTCCGTCCTTCTTCGGCGGCCGGGCCACCGCGTGGAGATAGGCGTGCTCGGTCTCGTCGAGGTGCAGCACCCGGGCGATGGAGTCCAGGACGGCGTCCGAAACGCTCGGCCCGCGCCCCTGCTCCAGCCGGATGTAGTAGTCGACGCTCACCCCGGCCAGCTGCGCCACCTCCTCGCGGCGCAGCCCGGGGACGCGGCGTCTGCCGTACGAGGGCAGCCCCACTTCGTCGGGCTGGATGCGGGCGCGGCGTGAGCGCAGGAAGTCTCCGAGATCCCCGTCCATGGGTTCGATCGTAGGGGAGCCCCGGGCGCGGAACCTGGTACTGGCAGACCCAGGAAAAGCTCATCCCTGGGTACGGCGGCCCGGGCGGCGGAGGGTCGTTGAGGACCTTCCCTTCCGAGTTTCGAGGAGCACTTCCATGTCGTACGAGAACCTGGCCGGACGCACCGCCGTCGTCACCGGGGCCGCGAGCGGGATCGGCGAGGCCGTCGCCCTGACGCTGGCCGCGCAGGGGGCGAGGGTCGCGCTGCTGGCGCGGCGGGCGGAGCGGCTGGAGGCCGTCGCCGAGAAGATCCGGGCCGACGGCGGGCAGGCGCTGGCCGTGGTCGCCGATGTCACCGACGACGCGTCCGTCGCGGCCGCCAAGGAGCGGATCCACGAGGCGTACGGGATCGCCGACCTGGTCGTCAACAACGCCGGAGTCCTGCAGGTGAACCCGATCGCCGACGCCCGCGTCGACGAGTGGCAGCGGATGATCGACACCAACCTGAGCGGGGTTCTGCGGGTCGTGGGTGCCTTCGCCGAGGACCTGACGGAAGCGGCCGCGCAGGGCCGCAGCGCGGACCTGGTGAACATCTCGTCCGTCGCCGCGCACCAGACTGGTTTCCCCGGTGTCGCGGTGTACGGGGCGACGAAGGCCGCGGTCACCCATCTCTCGGCGATGCTGCGCGACGAGTTCGGGCCCCGGGACGTGCGGGTCACCAACATCGAGCCGGGCCTGACGGACACCGAGATCGTCTCGCACATCGACGACGAGGGCGTGCGGGAGCAGGTCGGTGGGCTGGTCGAGGCGTTCGGCACCCTGGCGGCCGGGGAACTCGCCGATGTCGTCGCCTACGTCACCAGCCGCCCCCGGCACGTCAACCTGCGGCAGATCATGGTGCTGCCCACCCGGCAGGTGTGAGGTCAGTCCTCCCAGCGGTCCTCGTCCTTGCCGGAACGGCGGCGGCGGCCGAAGAGGGCCGGGTTGACGCGGGCGGCCGAGAAGGCGTTCACGCCGACGATGCCGGCCCAGGTGATGAACAGGCCGGCGAGGTGGCCGATGCCGCCGCCGATCGCGGACAGCGGGATCGCCAGGACCAGCGAGACGATGCCGAAGCCGAAGCGCTCTCCCCAGGAGTCCGTCGGCGGCTTCGGCGCCCGGGAGCCGCGGGCCACCACCATCTGCTGCTCGGCGAGCTGTCGGCGCACCCGGCGCTCGACCGCGCCGTCGATGCGCTGGTCGACCTTCTCCAGGAACGAGTCGACCAGCGCCGACTCGTACTCCTCGCCCAGTTCCCTGCGCGCCTGCAGGGTGGCGTTGAGTTCCTTCTTGAGCTCGGCGTCCCGCGCGTCCATCCCCGTCTCCATTCCCGTCATGGGAACCCACGTTAGGGAGCCGGGGCGCTCACCGCACTGGGGATAGCCCCCCTGTCGGGGCTGGGGTTCACCGGGAGGACGCCGAACGACTCCAGGACCCTGCGGTGGCCCTGGCCGACGCCGCTGATGCTGACCTCGATGCCGCGGCCGCGCAGCTCGCCGACGACGTCCTTCAGGGCCATCGCTCCCGTCGCGTCCATCGCCGTCAGACCCGACAGGCGCAGGTCGACGGCCGCGACGCCCTGCACGTCGGCGAGGCTGCGGCGGAAACGGTGGGCGGCGGCGAACAGCAGCGGGCCGTCGAAGCGGTACGTGACCCTGCCCGCGCCTCCGGGCACCTCGTCGGCCGCGGCGGGTGTGAGGCGCGTGCCGCGGACAGCCGCGCGCAGGGCCAGCAGGACGGAGACGGCGAGACCGATCAGTACGGCTCGTACCAGGTCAAGGGCGAGCGTCGAGGCCGCGGTGAGGACCAGGACCAGGGCGTCGCCGTGGGTGGCGCGGGCCATGGCCCGTACCGCGTCCGTCTCCACCATCCGTACGGCGGTGGCGAGCAGGACGCCCGCCAGTGCGGCCAGCGGGATGCGGCCTACCAGCGGGGCGGCGACCGCGACGATCCCGGCCAGGATCACGGAGTGCGCGAGGGCGGCCAGCCGGGAGGCGGCGCCGGTGCGGACGTTGACCGCGGTGCGGGCGATCGCGCCCGTCGCCGGGACGCCGCCGAAGAGCGGGGCCGCGAGGTTGGCGATGCCCTGCCCGAAGAGCTCCTTGCCGGGGTCGTGGCGCTCACCCGGGCGCATCCCGTCGGCCACGGACGCGGACAGGAGAGACTCCAGGGCCGCGAGCGCGGCGACCGCAGCCGCCGGCGCCAGGAGCGAGGGGATGCGGGAGACGTCGAGGAAGGCGAGGGAGGGGGCCGGCAGGGAGGGCGGAAGCTGGCCGATGCGGGTGACGTGGAGGTGCAGGGCCTCCGCCACGACCGTCGCGGCGGCGACGGCGGCCAGGGAGAAGGGCACGGTGGGCTTCCAGCGGGCGCCCGCCAGCATCAGCGTCGCCGAGCCGAGGGTGAGCAGCAGGGCCGGCCACTGCGGGGCGGCCCCGAACTCCTCGGCCGCCCGCGCCGCGACGACGGCGACCTGCTCGCCGTGCGGGAGCGGCACGCCGAGCGCGTTCGGCACCTGCTGCAGGGCGATCACCGCCGCGATGCCGATGGTGAAGCCGGCGGTCACGGGAGCGGGCACGTACGCCATGGCGGTTCCGGCCCGGGCGAAGGCGAGGCCCAGCAGCATGAGCCCGGCGAGCAGGCCGACGGTGAGGACGCCGTCGGCGCCGTAGTGGTGGACGATCGGCACGAGGACGACGGTCATCGCGCCGGTGGGGCCGCTGACCTGGCGTGCGCTGCCGCCGAAGAGCGCGGCGAGCGACCCGGCGACGATCGCGGTGATGAGCCCGGAGGCGGCACCGAGCCCGGAGGTGACCCCGAAACCGAGGGCCAGGGGGAGGGCGACGACGGCCACGGTGAGGCCGCAGAGGAGGTCGCGCCGTGGGGCGCGGGCCATGGAGCGGAGGTCGGCGAAGGTGGGCAGGACGGAGAGGGACGGGCGAGGGGGGTTCATGGGTCTCTTCAATTGGGGGGTTTCAAGGAGTGCCTGAAGCGGGGGAAGTGGTTCAGGGCAGGAGGGACACGAGCCCGGTGTCCAGGTCGAACCTGGCCGCCGTCACCGTGGCCGCCGCGAACGCGGAGTCCGCGCGGATCGCATCCCGTACCCAGACCGTGTTGGCCCGCATGGTGAGTTCGGCCCAGTCGCCGGACTGGCGCCGGGTGCGGAGGGCGGCCGGGGCGATCTCGTCCACCAGCAGCTCCAGATGGCCGGGGACCGGGGCGCCGGTTCGCAGATGGTCCAGGGTCGCCGCGACCGCCCCGCAGCGCTCGTGCCCGAGCACCAGTACCAGCGGGATGTGCAGTTCCTGGACGCCGTACTGGATGGAGGCGAGCACCGCCTCGTCCAGCACCTGGCCGGCCGTCCTTATGCAGATCAGGTCCCCGAGGCCCTGGTCGAAGACGAGTTCCGGCGGTACCCGGGAGTCGATGCAGCCGACGACCACCGCGAACGGGTGCTGCCCGGTCGCCAGCGCGTGTCGTCGCAGCAGCCCCTGGTCGGGGTGGTGGGAGCCGCCGGTGGCGTAGCGCCGGTTGCCGGCGAGCAGTTCGGCCAGGGCGGCGCGGGCGGTCGTAGGACGGGGTCGGGCGGCGGTTTCAAGGGCGTCGGCGGGGGCCGCCGACGCGGGGGCGGCGGCCAGCGCGCCGACGGCGGTGGCGGTGAGAAAGGCCCTGCGGTTCGAGGCCATGACGCATCCTCAGGTGTCGTGCTGATAGCGCACATTCACCGTATGCATGCGATCAGTCACCCTGAGTGCCCGTTTAAGGACATTTGGTTGATTCGTCGTCAGATCATCGCCGCCCGGATACCCCTTCTTGATCTCTTGATCCGTTGATCTGTCGATCTGTTGATCAGGCGAGCCCGTGCTGCTTCGCGTACGCGTTGGCCACGTCCTCCGGGTCCTTCTTGTCGTTGTCGACCTGGCTGTTGAGCTGGGTGAGCTGGGCCGTGGTCAGGACGTTGCCGAGCCGGGCGAGGGCCTTGCGGACCTTGTCGTCGGCCTTGCGGTCGGCGATGAGCGGGACGATGTGCTGGCTGGGGATCAGGTTCTTCGGGTCGGTCAGCACCACCCAGTCGCCCGCGGCGATGTCGGTGTCGGTGGTGAAGAGGTTCGCCACGTCCACGTCGCCCTTCTTCAGGGCGCCCTTGACGAGCGGGCCGTCCGAGTCCAGCGACTTGAACTCCTTGAACTCCACGCCGTAGACGTCCTTCAGGCCGATCGCACCCACCCGGCGCTTCTTCACCTCGGGCGCGGCGCCGATGACCAGCTTGCCGTTCTGCTTCGCCAGGTCGGCCAGGGAGGTCAGACCGTACTTCCGGGCCGTCTGCCGGGTGACCACGAAGCAGTCGGAGTCGGCGGCCTGGCCGTACGGCAGGACCTGGAGTCCGCTGGGCATCGCCAGTGTGAGCGCGTTCTGCATGGTGCCGGGCTCCGCCGAATTGTCCTTCGGCGCGAGGTAGTTGAGGAGGGCGCCCTGGTACTCGGGCAGGAGGTCGATGTCGCCGCTCCGCAGGGCGGGGATCACGATCTCCCGGGTGCCGAGGTTCGGGCGGACCTTCACCTTCACACCGGCCTGCTGGAGTACGGCCGCGTAGAGGTAGCCGAGCACCTGGTTCTCGGTGAAGTTGGCGGTGCCGATGGTGACTCCGCCCTTGCTGGAGCCGCCGCCACCGGAGGCGGAGCCCTGGCCGTCGAGGGAGGTGATGCCGCTCGCGCAGGCGGAGAGGGCGGGGACGGAGGCGGCCGCGAACAGGCCGCCGATGAGGGTGCGTCGGTTCATGGTCTGTGTTCCCTAGGCGGTGCGGTGGCGGAAGAGGAAGCGCTGGAGGGCGGACAGGAGCAGATCGAGGGTCACGGCGACGACGGCGACCAGCACCGCGCCGCCCAGCACCTGTACGAGGTCGCGCTGGGCGAGGCCGTCGAAGACGTAGCGTCCGAGGCCGCCGAAGGAGACGTACGCGGCGATCGTGGCCGTCGCGACGACCTGGATCAGCGCCAGGCGCAGGCCCGTCATGATCAGGGGGAGCGCGAGGGGCAACTCGACCTGGAACAGGACCTGGTGGCCGCGCATGCCCTGGCCGCGGGCGGCGTCGCGGACGTCCGGGTCGACGGCCGTCATGCCGGCGTAGGTGTTGGTGACGATCGCCGGGACCGCGAGGGCGACGAGGGCGACGTACACCGGCAGCATCGACAGACCGCCGGCCAGGAAGACCAGCACGACCAGGCCGACCGTCGGCAGGGCGCGGCCGAAGGACGACAGGTTGATGGCGAGGAAGGCGCCCTTGCCGGTGTGGCCGATGAGCAGGCCGAGGGGCAGGCCGATCGCGGCGGCGATGAGGGTCGCGAGGAGCGAGTACTGGAGGTGCTCGGCGAGGCGGTGGGCGATGCCGTCCGGGCCGGTCCACTGCGAGCCGCTGGTCAGCCAGCTGCCGAGGTTCTTGAGGAGTTCGTACATCTCAGGCTCGCCGCCTCTTCCACGGGGTGAGGGCGTACTGGAGGGCGACCAGCAGGGCGTCCGCGACCACGGCGAGGAGGATCGTGAGGACCACGCCCACGATCACCGGGGTCGGGAAGTTGCGCTGGAAGCCGTCGGTGAAGAGCTGGCCGAGGCCGCCGTCGCCGATGTAGGTGGCGACCGAGACCAGGGAGATCGACATGACCGTCGCGATCCGGACGCCCGCCATGATCACGGGGAGCGCGAGCGGGAACTCGACGGTGAGGAGCGTGCGCAGCGGGCGCGTGCCCATCGCCTTGGCCGCCTCCTTGGTCTTCGAGGGGACCGAGTCGAGGCCCTCGACCGTGTTCCGCAGCAGCACGACCAGGGTGTAGACCGTCAGGCCGATGACCGTGGTGGTGCGGGTCAGTCCGCTGATCGGCAGCAGGAGCACGAAGATCGCGATCGACGGGATCGTGAACAGGACGTTCGAGAAGCCGAGCAGGAAGCCGCGCAGGGGGCGGATCCGGTGCGCGACGACCGCGAGCGGCAGCGAGATCAGGACGCCGAAGAAGACGGCGGTCATCGCGGCCTGGAGGTGGGAGATCGTGAGGCTGGTGAGGTCGTCGGTGTGGTCGCCTATCCACGACCAGTCGATGGTCATGCGGCCACCCGCGCTTCGCTGTGCGCCTGGCCCGCGTGCTCGTGGATGTCGTCGCGGGAGGTGACGCCGGTGAGGCGGCCTGCCGCGTCGACGCGGGCGATCAGGCCGGTGGGGGAGGCGACCGACTCGTTGAGCGCCGAGAGGAGGGAGTCGTCGTCCCGCAGCGGTCGTACGGGGATCTCGGCGTCCTTCGTGTCTTTCGGCGCCCAGTGGACGGGCTTGCGGGCCTCGTCGAGTACGAGGGTCCAGGCGCCGCCCTCGGGGGCCGGGCCCTGCGGGACGCCGGCGAGGGTCTTCAGCGAGAGCAGCTTCAGGCCGCGCTCGGCGCCGAGGAAGTCGGCCACGAAGTCGTCGGCGGGGCGGGCGAGCAGCTCGGCGGGCGCGGCGCACTGCACCAGGTGGCCCCCGGTGCGGAAGATCGCGATCTGGTCGCCGAGCCGTACGGCCTCGTCGATGTCGTGGGTGACGAAGACGATGGTCTTGCTCAACTCCTTCTGGAGCCGGAGCAGTTCGTCCTGGAGCTGGGTGCGCACCACCGGGTCGACCGCGCCGAAGGGCTCGTCCATGAGGAGCACCGGTGGGTCGGCGGCGAGCGCGCGGGCCACGCCGACGCGCTGCTGCTGGCCTCCGGAGAGCTGGTGGGGGTAGCGCTTGCCGGCGTCGGCGGTGAGGCCGACGGTCTCCAGCAGCTCGGCCGCGCGGGCCCGTGCCCTGCGGCGGCCGTGGCCCAGCAGCAGCGGCACGGTGGCGATGTTGTCGAGCACCGTGCGGTGCGGGAAGAGGCCCGCCTGCTGGATGACGTAACCGATGGAACGGCGCAGCTCCGCGGCGTCCTGGCGGGTCACGTCCTTGCCGCCGACCTGGATGGTGCCGGACGTCGGCTCCACCATCCGGTTGATCATCCGCAGGGTGGTCGTCTTGCCGCAACCGGAAGATCCGACGAGGACGGTCACGCCGCCTTCCGGCATTTCCAGAGAGAGATCGTGGACTGCTGTCGTGCCGTTGGGGAAGCGCTTGTGGACCGCATCGAACTGGATCATGAGTTGTCCCTTGCCCGGCTGTATAACGTCATGCAGAGTTCTTGGTAGCTGAATAGCTTGTCAACGCCTTGGCGTTAATCCGAGGTAACGGATGCTCGCAGTGCAAGATCGGATGTCCGGATTGAGGGGAGTTTGAAGCCTTATGTCGTCTCGGATCGTGGACGCGCCGCGAAGTGCGTTCTCGGGAGGCACCGGTCTCGTCGTCCTCGACGGCATCGGTTTCGGCGTCGATGACGTGGTGCGCCTCGCCGACGGGAGTGCGCGGGCGGTCCCCGGGACCGACGCGATGAGGCGGGTGACGGAGTCCTGGGACGCCGCCCGGCAGATCGCCGCGACCGGGCGCGTCTACGGCCGCTCCACCGGCGTGGGCGCCAACCGGAACGAGGACGTGCCCACCGAGGCGGCCGCCGAGCACGGTCTGAGGCTGCTGCGCAGCCATGCCGGTGCGATCGGCGAGGAGCTGCCCGCGCGGGAGGTGCGGGCGATGCTCGCCGTGCGCGCCAACCAGATCCTCGCGGGCGGCGCGGGCCTGAGGCCCACCGTCGTCACCGCGCTGTGCGAGGCGCTGGAGAGCGGGGCGCATCCGGTCGTCAACGAGTTCGGCTCGGTGGGTACGGGGGACATCGCGGCCCTCGCGCAGGCGGGGCTCGCGCTCGCCGGTGAGCACCCCTGGCGGGGGCCGGGCGCCCCCAAGCCCCAGCAGCTCGACAACAACGACGCGTTGGCCTTCATCAGCAGCAACGCCCTCACCCTCGGCCAGTCCGCCCTCGCCCTGCACGAACTGCGCGGGCTCGTACAGGCAACCCAGGTCGTCGCCGCCCTCTCCCTGCTGGCCGTCGACGGCTCGCACGAGGCGTACGCCGCCCCCGTGCATGCCGCCCGCCCGCACCGGGGCTCCAGCGAGGTCGCCCGCCGGATGCGGGAGCTGATCGGCGCGGCGGACCGGCCCACGCCTCCCCTCGGCCGGATCCAGGACCCGTACGGCTTCCGCTGTCTGCCCCAGATCCACGGCCCCGCGCTGGACGCGGCGGACGCCCTGGAGGAGATCGTCGCGATCGAGATCAACGCGGCCGCCGAGAACCCGCTCATCACGCCCGAGGACATGGCCGCCTACCACCACGGCGGCTTCTACCAGGCCCAACTCGCCCTCGCCCTGGACCACTTCAGGCTGGCGCTGACCCAGGTGGCCCGGCTGTCGACCTCACGGCTGTCGACGCTGAACGAGCCCGCCTTCACCCGACTGCGCCCGTTCCTCGCCGACGACGAGCCCGCCTCCTCCGGCGTGATGATCCTGGAGTACGCCGCCGGGGCCGCCCTCGGCGACCTGCGGGCCTTCTCCGCCCCCGCCTCGCTCGGGCACGCTGTACTCTCCCGGGGCGTCGAGGAACAGGCCAGCTTCGCCTCGCTCGCCGCACGTCAGACGCTGCGCGCCTGCCGCGCGTACCGTCTGGTCGTGGGCTGCGAACTCGTGGCCGCCGTACGGGCGTTGCGCCAGCGCGATCTGCGGCCCGAACCGGACCTCCCGGTGGGCCGGGCGCTGGAGCTCGCCGAGTCGGCCCTGGCCTCCGACCAGGCCGACCGGCCGCTCACCGACGACGTGACGGCGGCGGCCGCACTGCTGGAGCGGTTCACGGACATCTGGAGGGGGAGCGGGGCATGAGCACGGAGAGGGACTTGAGCGTGGTGGACAGTCCGGCGGGGCGGCTGCAGGCGCTCTTCGAGGGGCACCGGCTGACGCCGACCCAGCGGCGCATCGCGCACAGCATGGTGCGGCGGGCCGCGGACGTGCCGTTCCTGTCCAGCGTGGAGCTGGCCGAACTGGCCGGGGTCAGCCAGCCGTCCGTGACCCGCTTCGCCGTCGCCCTCGGCTTCGACGGCTACCCGGCGCTGCGCAAGCACCTGCGCGAGGTGGCCCCCGCCGAACAGGCCGCGGACGCCGGCTCGCACAACGAGTACCAGCAGGCGGTGGAGGCCGAGATCGAGAATCTCCGGCACCTCGCCGAACTGCTCGCCGACCCCCGGCCCGTGCAGAAGGCGGGCCGCCTGCTGGCGGCCTCCCGCCCACTGCCCGTCCTGGGGCTGCGCGCCGCCGCCTCCCAGGCCTATGGCTTCGGCTACTTCGCCGCCAAGGTCCACCCGGACGTACGGCTGCTCAACGAGGGCGGCACGATGATCCACGACCGCATCGAGGCCGCCGTACGCGCCGGTGCCACGGCGCTGCTGTGCTTCGCGCTGCCCCGGCATCCGCGCGAGGTCGTGGACACGCTGGCCTTCGCGAAGGAGGCCGGCCTGACGGTCGTCACGGTCGCCGACTCGGCCTTCGCGCCGGTCGCCAAGGTCTCCGACCTGCTCCTGCCCGCCGCCGTCGGCACGGGACTCGCCTTCGACACCGCCTGCGCGCCGATGCTGCTGGGTCGCGTCCTGCTGGAGGCGATGTGCGACGACCTGCCGGACGCGCAGGCCCGCCTGGAGGAGTTCGACGCACGGGCGGCGGCGCGGGGGCTGTTCGTGGAGTAGGCGCGCGTTTTCAGATTCGTCTCACCTTGCCTCGTTAACGTGCGTCTCACGGATGCCGCACAGACATGAGACGGGAGACGGACGTGGCACGCGGAGAAGGCAGAGCTCAGGGTCTGGCTCGGGTGGCCGTCGTCGTACGGGCCGGAGCCGCACCCCTGTGGTGGGCCGGGGTGTTCGCGGCGGGTGTCGGGGTGCTGGTGCCGGGGGTCACGGGCCGGCGGATCGGGGTCATGGCCGGAGCGGCGTTGTTCGTCGTCGCGGCGGCCGTCGTCGCGTACGCCCGCCGCAGGCGGTACGCCGCACTCGCCCGGGCGGCCGCCCGCGCCGGCAGGCACGACGTGCTCCAGGACCGCGCGGTGAGCGTGCGCAACTGGCGTCGCGGACACCGCTGGTGGGTGCTGCTCGCCTTCGTGGCGGCCATGGGCAGTGCGTTCGTGGTGCCCGCCGCCGGAGGCATGCTGCTCGCCGGCTGCGGCACCGGGCTGCGGCTGAAGGCCGCCTGGCTCGGACGGCGCGAACGGGCCGACGACGCCCTGCTGTGGGTACGGGTCGACTGGCTCGCCGCGAGCGGCGGCCGCCCGGCCGGCAAGGCCGTCAAGGCGTACCGCAGCACGGGCATCGCGGCGGGCGACGCGGCTCCGGGCGGGGCCCGGCGCCGCACCGCGGCGCTCGTCTAGCGGACGGACACTCAGACTTCGAGATCCTCCTCGATCTTCTTCAGCTGGTGGCGGGCCATCGCCAGGTTGGACCTCTTGGCGTCGAGCACCAGGTACAGGAAGAGACCGTTGCCGCCGCGGCCGCTGATCAGGCGGATCAGGTGGTACTGGTCGCTCAGCGAGATCAGGATGTCCTCGATCTGGCCCTTCAGCCCGAGGTGCTCCATGGTGCGCATCTTGGCGCGGACCACATCGGTGTTGCCGGCGGCGGCGACATTCAGGTCGAAGCCCTTGCTGCCGCCCATCGTGCCCAGCGCCATGCCGCTGGTGTAGTCGACGAGCGCGACGCCCGTGGCGCCCTCGATGGAGGCGAGCGCCTCTTTCAGTGCGGTTTCGGTGTTGGCCATGACTGTGCTCCTCGGTTCCTCTCAACTTTCCGTGGTGGTGCGCGCGTTGGTGTTGGTGGTCGTGGTGCGTGGTGCGCGCGGGGTTCTGGTCCTGGCGGCGGCCGGTTTGGTCTCCGGCTGTTTGGCCGCCTTGGCCTCTTTGGCCGGTCCGGTCTGGTTGGCGGGTGTCGTACGGCTGTCGCCGAGCTCGCCGATGCGGGCGGCCGCCCGACGGCCCTCCAGAAGGAGCCGGCCGACGTTCACGCGGTCCTGGGCGAGCAGCGTCAGCACGGCCGTGCCGCCCGCCGCGTACGTCGCCACATAGCCGTACCCACCGCGGACGAGCAGTTCGCGGAACTCTCCCTGTCCTGTCGCGTCCGCCAGCTTCACCGCTGCCCCGTGCGCGGTCTCGACGAGCGCGGCCATGCCGTTCGGCTCGACGCCCGGGGTGTCATGGGCGAGGACACGCCCGTCGAGGCCGGTCGCCAGGGCGCCGGTGAGCTGGGGGACGCGGGCTCTCAGACGGCGCAGCTCGTCGAGAATGTGGGGGTCGGCAGCCATCCGGTGTCTCCTCTCGAACCAGTCAAAGGGCCTCCAACGCATCCCTGAGCCTCTTCAGCAAGGTGGTGTGGGGATCGGGCGGCAGCTGTTCGGGGCCGGTCGGCGGCGGCTCGCCGCGGGCGGGCGGCTGCGGTGGCTTCGGCCGCGGCGGACCGGGCAGTGGTGACACGACCCCTGCCGCGATGAGCCGTCGCACGTCCACCAGCGTGTGGAAGGCAGGGCGGCCCAGTTCGCGGGCTATGTCCGGTGCCGTGCGCACCCCGTTCACCCGGTCCAGCACCGTCTGCTGGCGGCGGGTGAGGGCAGGGGCGGCCACGGGGTCCGCGCGGATCAGGGGGGCCTCGTCCGTCCTCGGATCCGGCCAGATGCGGTGCACGAGGTCACGGCGGCGCAGCGTCTCGCGCTCCAGGGCGGCCACCGGGACCGGGTGGATCGGGCCGAGCGGGTGTGCGCCGCCGTAGCGGAAGCGGCCGGGCGTGCTGCTGGGGGCGAGGGCGAAGTACGCGGCGTCGTACAGGGCGGTCAGATGGCACAACTCCAGTGCGCCGGAGGCGAGATGACCGGCGTCGACGAGGTGTCTGCCGACGCCGTGATCGTCGTCCGCCGCCGTGAGCGCCCGCTGCCAGGCCTCGGGGGTGAGCGTGCCGTGGGCCGTGAGGAGGGTGTCCAGGCCGGGTGCGGAGGGGCTCTCGGCGTGGACGACCAGGCCCTGGGCCAGGTGGAGCGTGCCGCGCTCGCGGACCAGGACGCCGGTGGCCCGCTCGGCGGCGAGCCGGGTCAGCATCGGCGAGACACCGCCCCACCCCCGCTCGCCGGCCGCGGTCTTGTCGCGCACCGGCAGACGCGGGGGTTCGGCCGTCTGTACGGCGGTCATGCCAGCACCAGCCGTTCGGCCATCTCGCCCAGCCGGATACGCGCCAGCGCCAGGTTGCCCTCCGCGCGGGCCAGCCACAGGTGCAGGAAGACGCTGCCGTCGAAGGAGGCCCCCACGAACCGCAGCACGTGGTAGCTGTCCCGGTTGCTGACGATCAGGTCCTCGACCGGTGGATCCGCGTCGGCGGCCGCCCCGTCGGCGGGGTCGTCGTCCGGCGCGAACGCGCGCTGCTCGGCGGCCAGCCGGGCGATCTCGGCGGCCTCCACCGCAGCCGTCTCCTGGTCGCCGCCGGGGGACTCCCCTACGGTGGCCAGGGCCAGCCCGCTCATCCAGTCGATCAGCGCTGCCCCCCGGGCACCGGGCAGTCGCATCGCTTCCAGCAGACACTCGTCGATTCCGGGCACCGTGGCTCCCCTCCCGCCTGCGGTTCGGCTGAGTGACGCCGAAACTACGCAACGTGTGCGCGAGGGGTGAGCGTTCTGGCATTTTCCGGTGGAACATGCGGCGGGGGGCTAAGGTAGGTCAACTTGCCTAGATTCCTACGCAGTTGAACATCGGATCCGCGGGCGTGCGTCAACGGTGGTCAGGCGCCCGGAGGGTGGTGAGCGAGTCCGTGTGCGCCCCTCCCGACTCGGCCACGATCTCCTCCAGGCTCTGCGGCTCCCGGACGGTCGCGAAGGAGATGCCGCCGGCCCCGTCCGGCGCGAAGCCGTAGATCCCGGGCCGCGCAAGGGAGTTGTACGCGTAGTGGTGCGCGAAGTAGTACGCCCCCGTGTCCAGCGCCGCCGCATGGTCCCCCTGCTCCAGCAGCGGCAGCGCCCGCCCCTCCGCCAGCAGGTCGCCCGAGAAGCAGGCCGGCCCCGCCACGTCCTGCACGACCGCCGGGCCCTCCTTGGGGCGCCCCTTGCCGTCGTAGGCGGCGATCCTGAGCGGCCAGGCGCCCGGCACGTACACCGTCCGCGTCGCCACCTGCACACCCGCGTGCGTGACCGCGACCGGACGCCCGCCCGCGCTCTTGGCGTACTCCACCCGGGCCACCACCGTGCCGTGCTTGGCCAGCAGCGACCGCCCGAACTCGGTGACCAGCCCGTACCGCCCGTCGAACAGCCCCGGCACCGCCTCGCTCAGCAGTCGTGCGTACTGCGCATACGTCGGTGTCGTGTCGTCCGAGCCGAAGTTCACCGGCAGCCCGCCGCCGATGTCGAGCGTGTCGATCTGCGGGCGCCCGAGCCGCCGGTTGATCTCCTCGGCGAGCGCATACGTCTCGGCCACGCCCTGCACCATCAGCGAGAGCGGAATGCCCTGGGAACCGGTGTGCGCATGCAGCCGCCTCAGCCACGGACGGTCCGCATACGCCCGTACGACCCATTCGCGCGCCCCCTCGTCCCGCAGCGCCACCCCGAACTTCGAGGTCGCCGTCGCGGTCGACGTCGCCTCGATCGAACCCCCGCCGACCTGCGGATTCACCCGAAGCCCCAGCGGGGAGCGGCTGGTCGCCGACCGCATCAGGGCGTCGATGCGGTCCAGCTCCTGCGGGTTGTCCGCGTTCACGGCGATGCCCAGCGCCAGTGCCTCCCGCAGCTCGGCCGGGGTCTTCGCGGGCGAGTCCAGGACCGTGCGGTTCGGCGGCACGCCCGCCGCCCGCGCCAGCGCCAGCTCACCCGGGCTCGCCACCTCCGCGCCGATCCCCTCCGCGTGCAGCAGCCGCAGCACCGGCACCAGCGGGGTCGCCTTCACCGCGAAGGCGTGCAGCACGGGCGTGCCGGGCGCCGTGACCGCGTCGAACGCCACCCGCAGCTCGGCGGCCGCCTCCCGGATGCCGGTGACGTCGAGCAGCCCCACGATGGGGGTGCCGGGCCCCAGCAGCCCCTGCTCCACGGCGGCCCGCACCGCTTCGTCACGTCGGGCGGCCCTCTCGGCTCCGTCCCCGTCCCTGTACCTGCCGTTCATGACGTCCCCCGTTCATCGCCGTCCGCTCCTGTGCTTCCAGCCAAACATCTGCGGCGGGCCCACGCTGGCCCACAGATGTATTGACTAGTTCTATTCAGGACGTCAGGATGTGAATAACGGCAGCAACAATCCGCTAGGAGGCAGACCATGTCAGGACCCCGCCCCGTACGAGCGCCGCGCGGTACGGAACTGAGCGCCCTGGGATGGCAGCAGGAAGCCGCCCTGCGGATGCTGCAGAACAACCTCGACCCGGAGGTCGCCGAGCACCCCGACAAGCTCGTCGTCTACGGCGGCACCGGCAAGGCCGCCCGCGACTGGCGCTCCTTCGACGCCATGGTGCGGACCCTGAAGGGGCTGAAGCAGGACGAGACCATGCTGGTCCAGTCCGGCCGCCCCGTCGGCGTCATGCAGACCCACGAGTGGGCCCCGCGCGTCCTGATCGCCAACTCCAACCTTGTCGGCGACTGGGCCAACTGGGAGGAGTTCCGCCGCCTGGAGGCCCTCGGCCTGACCATGTACGGGCAGATGACCGCCGGTTCCTGGATCTACATCGGCACCCAGGGCATCCTCCAGGGCACCTACGAGACCTTCGCCGCCGTCGCCGCGAAGAAGTTCAACGGCACTCTCGCCGGGACGATCACCCTCACCGCCGGCCTCGGCGGCATGGGTGGCGCCCAGCCCCTCGCCGTGACCATGAACGACGGCGTCGCCATCTGCATCGACTGCGACCCGCGTGCCATCGAGCGCCGCATCGAGCACCGGTACCTGGACGTGAAGGCCGACAGCCTGGAGCACGCTCTCCAGCTCGCGGTCGAGGCCCGCGACGCCCGCCGCCCGCTCTCCATCGGCCTGCTGGGCAACGCCGCCGAACTGCTGCCCCGCATGCTCGCCGAGGGCGCCCCCATCGACATCGTCACCGACCAGACATCCGCCCACGACCCGCTGTCGTACCTGCCGCTGGGCGTCGACTTCGACGACATGGCGGACGCGGCGGCGAAGGACCCGGCCGGGTTCACGGTGCGGGCACGGGAGTCGATGGCCAGGCACGTCGAGGCGATGGTCGGCTTCATGGACGCCGGTGCGGAGGTCTTCGACTACGGCAACTCGATCCGTGGCGAGGCCCAACTCGCCGGTTACGAGCGGGCGTTCGCGTTCCCCGGCTTTGTGCCGGCGTACATCCGGCCGCTGTTCTGCGAGGGCAAGGGGCCCTTCCGGTGGGCTGCCCTGTCGGGTGAGGCGTCCGACATCGCGAAGACCGACAAGGCGATCCTGGACCTCTTCCCGGAGAACGAGTCCCTCGCGCGCTGGATCAAGATGGCCGGGGAGCGGGTTCACTTCCAGGGGCTGCCCGCGCGTATCTGCTGGCTCGGCTACGGCGAGCGGGACAAGGCCGGTGAGCGGTTCAACGACATGGTCGCGAGCGGTGAGCTGGCGGCTCCGCTGGCCATCGGGCGGGATCATCTGGACTGCGGTTCCGTGGCGTCCCCGTACCGCGAGACCGAGGCCATGCTCGACGGGTCCGACGCGATTGCCGACTGGCCGCTGCTGAACGCCATGGTCAACGTGGCGTCCGGGGCGTCGTGGGTCTCCATCCACCACGGTGGTGGTGTCGGCATGGGGCGGTCCATCCATGCGGGGCAGGTCTCCGTCGCCGACGGCACCAAGCTTGCCGGCGAGAAGATCCGCCGGGTACTGACGAACGACCCCGGGATGGGTGTCATCCGGCATGTCGACGCCGGGTACGACATCGCCGAGTCGGTCGCCGACGAGCGGGGTGTGCGGGTTCCCATGCGCGAGGGTGACGACGCGTGACCCTTCCGGGAGATGAGCGGCGCGGCAACCGTCCGGTGGGGGCTGAGCTCTCGTCGCCGCCTGCGGGTTCGGCTGTGCCCACCCGTTCCGCCCTGCGGAACGACTGCCCACAGCCCGTCCGGGCTGACGGCTCACAGGCTGGACCGGCTGACGGCTCACAGCCTGGACGACCTGACGGCTCACAGCCTGGACGGGCTGACGCTCCACATCCTGGATGGGCGGGCGCTCCAGAGCCTGGACGGACTGACGCGCGGCAGCCTGGACAGGCGGGCGCCTTGCAGTCCTCCGGAGGTAACTCGTTCCACTCCATGTGGCGCGAACTGCTGCCCATCGGGCAGCACCCCGACTCCCGTGGCTACCGCCGTTTCGCCTGGACGGGCGCCGACACCGAATGCCGGGCCTGGTTCAAGGAGCAGGCCGAGGCACGCGGGATGGCCTACGAGGTCGACCGGAACGGGAATCAGTGGGCCTGGGTCGGGGATCCGGGCGCCGGGGACGCAGTCGTCACGGGGTCGCATCTCGACTCCGTGCCCGACGGGGGTGCCTTCGACGGGCCCCTGGGCGTCGTGTCCTCCTTCGCCGCGCTCGATGAACTCCGCGGGAGGGGAGTGGAGTTCAGCAAGCCGCTCGCCATCGTCAACTTCGGTGACGAGGAGGGCGCCCGGTTCGGGCTGGCCTGTGTCGGGTCGCGGCTCACCGCCGGGCAGCTCACCGTCGAGAACGCCCACAAGCTGACCGACGGGGACGGCGTCAGCCTGCCCAAGGCCATGGAGGCCGCCGGGTACGACCCCGACGCCATCGGCGCCGACCCGGAGCGGCTGGCCCGCATCGGCGCCTTCGTCGAGCTGCACGTCGAGCAGGGCAGGGCGCTGGACCTGTCCGGCGACCGCGTCGGCATCGCCAGTGCCATCTGGCCGCACGGGCGCTGGCGCTTCGACTTCCGGGGCGAGGCCAACCACGCCGGCACGACCCGTCTCGTCGACCGGCACGACCCCATGCTGTCGTACGCCGAGACCGTGCTCGCCGCCCGCCGGGAGGCCGAACTCGCCGGTGCCGTCGCCACCTTCGGCAAGATCGCCGTCGAGCCGAACGGCGTCAACGCCATCCCCTCGCTGGTGCGCGGCTGGCTCGACTCCCGCGCCGAGGACCAGGAGCGCCTCGATGCCGTGGTCGGCGGGATCGAGAACGCCGCCCGCGAGTACGCCGCCGCACACGGTGTCGACCTCGACGTCGTCCGTGAGTCCTTCACGCCCGTCGTCGAGTTCGACCACGCCCTGCGTGACGAACTGGCCCGCATCCTCGGCAAGGACACCGACATCACGGTCCCGGTCCTGGGTACCGGGGCCGGACACGACGCCGGAATCCTCTCCGGGAGCATCCCGACCGCCATGCTGTTCGTGCGCAACCCCACGGGTGTCTCGCACTCCCCGGCCGAGTTCGCCGCCGAGGACGACTGCGTGGCCGGGGTCCTCGCACTCGCCGACGTACTGGAAGGGCTGGCCTGCAGGTGACGCACTCCGACACGCGGACGTACTGGCTGGAGCACGCCTGGCTCGACACCCACGTCGAGCCGGGAGTCGCCGTCGAGGTGGCGGACGGCCGCATCACCGCCGTCCGCACGGACGTGCCCACCCCGCCCCCCGGCGCCGAGATCCTGCGCGGACTGACGCTGCCGGGGCTGGCGAACGCCCACTCGCACGCCTTCCACCGTGCCCTGCGTTCCACCGTCCAGGTCGGCTCCGGCACCTTCTGGACCTGGCGCGAGGTCATGTACTCGTTCGCCGACAAGCTGACCCCGGACACGTACCACGCGCTCGCCCGTGCCGTGTACGCCGAGATGGCGCTGGCGGGCGTCACCTCCGTAGGCGAGTTCCACTACGTCCACCACGCACGCGGCGGCACCCCCTACGCCGACCCCAACGCCATGGGCGAGGCCCTCATCGCGGCCGCCGCCGACGCCGGAATCCGCATCACCCTCCTCGACACCGTCTACCTCTCCTCCGGCCTCTCGATCCGGCCCGGTGGTGAGCCGCCCAACACCCATCAGCTGCGCTTCTCCGACGGCAGCGCGGAGGCCTGGGCCGAACGCTGTTCAGTTCTCAAGGAACGGGATCACGCGCGGATCGGTGCGGCGATCCACTCCGTACGGGCCGTGCCCGCCGACCAGTTGGCGACCGTGGCGCGGTGGGCCGAGGAGCGGCGGGCCCCGCTCCATGTGCACCTGTCGGAGCAGACCGCCGAGAACGAGGCGTGCCTGGAGGTCCACGGGTGCACCCCGACCCAGCTCCTCGCCCTGCACGGGGTGCTCGGCCCGCGCACCACCGGCGTCCACAACACCCACCTCACCGCCGAGGACATCTCTCTCATCGGCGGCTCCGGCACCGGCACCTGCATGTGCCCGACGACCGAGCGGGACCTCGCGGACGGCATCGGACCGGCCGTCGCCCTGCAGAACGAGGGCTCCCCGCTCTCCCTCGGCTCCGACAGCCACGCCGTCATCGACCTGTTCGAAGAGGCCCGCGCGATGGAGCTCGACGAGCGCCTGCGCACCCGCAGCCGCGGCCACTGGACCGCCGCGGCGCTGCTGCGCGCGGCCTCGGCCGACGGTCACGCCGCGCTCGGCTGGGACGAGGCGGGCACGATCGAGCAGGGCGCCCTCGCCGACCTCACGACGATCGCGCTCGACTCGGTCAGAACAGCGGGACCGCTGCCCAGGCTCGGCGCCGAGACCGCCGTATTCGCGGCGACCGCAGCGGATGTACGGCACACGATCGTGGGCGGCCGGCACGTCGTACGCGACGGCGCGCACGCGCTCGTACCGGAAGTGCCGCAGGCCCTCGCACAAGCCGTCGAAGCCCTGCGCGGCTGACCAAAATCCCCCGTCCGGCCACCCACGAGGACACGACGATGAGCAGCACCGTCATCACCAACATCGCCACGCTGGTCACCAACGACCCCTCCCTCGGTGACGGCTCCCCCCTCGGACTGATCCAGGACGCGGCGCTCGTCATCGACGGCGACCGCATCGCGTGGACCGGTGAATCAAGCAAAGCACCCGCCACTGACAACCGGGTCGACGCCGGCGGCCGCGCGGTCCTCCCCGGCTTCGTCGACTCGCACTCCCACCTGGTCTTCGCGGGCGACCGGACCCAGGAGTTCAACGCCCGGATGTCCGGGCGGTCCTACAGCGCGGGCGGCATCCGCACCACCGTCGCCGCCACCCGCGCCGCGAGCGACGAGGAGCTGGAGGCCAACCTCACCCGCTACCTCGCCGAGGCCCTCCGCCAGGGCACCACGACCTTCGAGACGAAGTCCGGCTACGGCCTGACCACCGAGGACGAGTCCCGCGCCCTGCGCATCGCCGCCGCCCACACCGACGAGGTCACCTACCTCGGCGCCCACATCGTGTCCCCCGACTACGCCGACGACCCCGCCGGCTATGTCGCCCTGGTCACCGGCGAGATGCTCGACGCCTGTGCGCCGTACGCCCGTTGGATCGACGTCTTCTGCGAGAAGGGCGCCTTCGACGGCGACCAGGCCCGCGCGATCCTCACCGCGGGCAAGGCCAGGGGCCTGCACCCGCGCGTCCACGCCAACCAGCTCTCCTACGGCCCCGGCGTCCAACTGGCCGTGGAACTGGACGCGGCCAGCGCCGACCACTGCACCCATCTCACGGACGCGGACGTCGACGCGCTCGCGGGCAGCCGTACGGTCGCCACCCTCCTGCCCGGAGCCGAGTTCTCCACCCGCGCCGAGTGGCCGAACGCCCGCCGTCTCCTCGACGCGGGCGCCACCGTCGCCCTCTCCACCGACTGCAACCCGGGCTCGTCCTTCACCTCCTCCGTCCCCTTCTGCATCGCCCTCGCGGTACGGGACATGGGGATGACCCCGGACGAGGCGGTCTGGTCGGCCACGGCGGGCGGCGCGGCGGCTCTGCGGCGGGACGACATCGGCCGCCTGACCCCCGGCGCGTACGCGGACCTGATCGCCCTCGACGCCCCGAGTCACGTCCACCTCGCCTACCGGCCGGGTGTGCCGCTGGTCACCGGGGTGTGGCGCCGGGGCGTCCAGGAAGTCTGACCGGGCCTCCTGATCAGGAGGCCCCCGCCCGCCACTGCTGCTCGGCACCGCCGTCCAGCGGTCGCAGCGACAGTCCGTCGCCCCCGTACGGAGTCAGGGCCGTCTCGATGGCGATCGCGGGCCGGATCACACCGTCGGCGTCCACCGTGAACCGCAGGTTCTCGCCGTTGTTGCTGTCCACCGAGTCGCACTCCCAGATGCCCACGCCCCTGTCCACGTCACCCCTGCTGTCCAGGCAGAAGTCCGGGTCGGCGGACGACTGCACCACCCCGCGCGCGGAGTCGACGCGCCAGCGCTGGGTGCGGGACGAGGAGCAGGGGGCCGTGATGACGTCCGTGCCCTTCTCGAAGTCGCCGTCGCGGACGTCCAGGCACCGGCCGGTGGCGATGTTCACGATCTGCGCGAAGGTGCCGTTCGGGGCGTGGGTGGGGGAGGGGGAGGGCTTCGGCGACTTCGAAGGCGCCTTCGAGGGCCGCTTGGAGGGGGAGGAACTCCGCGTCGGTGACGGAGACTTGCTCTTCGCCGAGGGTGACGGCGACGGCGAGGGGACGGCGGAGACCGTCGCCGTCACCGTGACCTGCGCCGGGATCGTCGGCGTACCCACCGCGCCCGCCTCCTGGGGCGGCGAGGACGGCGAAGCGGCCTGGGAGAGAAGGAAGACGATCAGGGGAGCCAGGGCCACGCCGACGGCGATCGAGGTCAGCAGGAGGCGCCGGGACGGGGGCCAGGGTGAGAAGTCCGCACGGGCCTCGGGGCGCGGTGCGTCGGGGCGCGGTGCGTCGGGCGTCGTGGCATAGGCCCTGCCCGCCCAGGGCAGCAGGCCCTCGGCCAGTGCGGTGCGTGGCGAGTCACGCAGGGCCGACAGTTCCTCGTAGGCCGTCGTGCAGTGGGCGCAGTGCACCATGTGAGCCCGCAGGTCGGCGCTGGTGCGCGGGCTGTCGGGTCGTACCGACTCCTCGATGAGCCGGCCGAAGTTGCCGCAGCGCGGGTCGGCCGAGGCGGCCAGGCGGGAGCGCAGGCACGCCTGGCCCATGGCCTGGAGGGCGGCGCCGGTCTCATGGCCCACGTCCTCGCGGGTCAGGCCGAGGAAGGCCGCCGTCCTGTCCTCCGTCTCCTGCTCGACGACGCCGTACCAGACGAGGCCCTGGGCGCGGGACGGAAGGGACCGGAAGGCGGTGAGCATGGGCGGTACGGGGGCCTCGGAGCCCGCCGTGGTCAGGACGAGCAGCAGACCCGGGTCGAGACCGCCGGCTCGCCCGGCGGTCGCCCAGGAGGCGGCCAGTTGCCCGGTCAGCAGCAGGAGTTGAAGGCGGAGGGGGACCAGGGGTTCGGTGCCGCGTGCCGTCTGCCGGGCCGCCAGGGTGAACGCCTGCGCGGCCAGGTCCCGTGCGGCGGCCTCGCTCGCCGTGCACAGCCGGGCGTAGGCGAGGACCGACGGCTGATGGCGGGCGCGGAGCTCCTGCAGGGCCGGATACAGGGTGGGGGTGCTGGTGCGCAGCAGGTCGGTCAGCCGCCCGTCGGACGTGCCCGCATGCACCTCTGTCTGGGGCACACCCCCAGACCCCCGGCCGCCTCCGGTCTCGACGCCGCTGTCGGTCCCGTCGGCCCGAGCCATCGCCACCCGCCTCCTTGCACCCTTGCCGCCCGCCCGGAGCTCTGGCGTACCGGCGGGTATGGGGGCCCATAGTGATGGATGTAAACCTCTGGGGAAAGAGTTTCTGTGGGTAACCCAGGGAAAGCCAGAGCGCGGTGCCCCCGGCCGTCAGCCGGGCGCACCGCGCTCAGAAACGCTCAGTGAAGAGGTGTCACTCCTCGACTGTCAGCCCCTTGCGCAACCGCACCAGCGTCCGCGACAGCAGCCGCGACACATGCATCTGCGAGATGCCGAGCTCTTCGCCTATCTCGGACTGGGTCAGGCCCGCGACGAAACGCAGGGAGAGGATCTGCCGGTCCCGGGGCGGGAGTTCGGCGATCAGCGGTTTCAACGACTCGACGTACTCGATGCCTTCGAGTCCGTGGTCCTCGTATCCGATCCGGTCCGCGAGCGCGCCCTCGGCGTCGTCCTCCTCGGGCTGGGCGTCCAGTGAGGAGGCGGTGTACGCGTTCGACGCCGCCATGCCCTCGACGACCTCGTCCTTGGTCAGCTCCAGGCGCTCCGCGAGCTCCGCCACCGTCGGCGCCCGGTCGAGCTTCTGGGCCAGCTCGTCGCCGGCCTTGGCCAGGTCGAGCCGGAGCTCCTGCAGTCTGCGCGGTACGCGCACGGACCACGAGGTGTCGCGGAAGAAGCGCTTGATCTCGCCGACGATGGTCGGCATGGCGAACGTGGGGAACTCGACGCCCCGTGCCAGTTCGAACCGGTCGATCGCCTTGATCAGGCCGATCGTGCCGACCTGGATGATGTCCTCCATCGGCTCGCTCCGGGAGCGGAACCGGGAGGCGGCGAACTTGACCAGCGCGAGGTTGAGCTCGACGAGGGTGTTACGGACGTACGAGTATTCGTGCGTGCCTTCCTCGAGGGACTCAAGGCGCTCGAAGAGGGTCTTGGAGAGCGCTCGTGCGTCTACCGGTCCCACTTCGTCGTACGGGGGGATCTCCGGAAGGCCTGCCAGCCCGGTGAGCCCGGCAAGCGTGTCTGGGTCGTTTCTCTCGATGCTCTCGATGGGATCCAGATGTTCCGGAGGGGATGCCGACGTCGCCTCCTGGGTATGCGATGCGTCGAGCCGGGGTGACATGATGTCCTCCATCGTTCTCGGCATATGGCTGCCGAAGCCGGTGCGTGCACTGCGGTGTGCGGCGCCTCCAAAGCCGGGCCGTGTCGGTTACGTATCCCTACTAGCCCTACCCGCTTTCCCACGCCCGCCGCAAGTGCGTTCTGTGGGGATATGTCCGTTTACGTGCGGTTGTTCGGGTGTCGGAGAGTGTGAGGAAGGCGTAGTGTTCGAGGGCGTGAGTCAGCAGCCACGACGTCGGGAGAAAGACGGCATGGACCGCGGGACGGTCGGCAGCGCACAGTCTGGCCGGCTACTGGTGGAGGTCAGGGAAGAGGGCTCCAGCGCCGTAGTGACCCCGGTGGGTGAGTTGGATCACCACACCGCCGATCTGTTGCGTGAGCCACTCGAGGAATGCCTCGCCAAGGGATTCAGCCGGCTGGTGGTGGACTGCTCACGGCTGGAGTTCTGCGACTCCACCGGACTCAATGTGCTGCTCGGCGCGCGCCTCAAGGCGGAGGCCGCCGGGGGCGGGGTGCATCTCGCGGGGATGCAGCCCGTGGTGGCGCGCGTCTTCGAGATCACCGGGGCGGAAGCGGTCTTCACCGTCCATGACACGCTCGAGGCGGCTCTGGCCGATGAAGCCGGCTGAGGCCCGCTGGGCCCGGCCGCCGTGCCCGACCCGGTGTCCTGTCCCGCTCGCCCCTGTGTGACCGGCACTTTCCGGGCGCCCCGCCCTCCGGGCCGAATAGGGGGTGTTCTGCCGGTTCGGTCGGGCAGGAGACATCCTGTCGGCAGGGACATCCTGAACGTGTCGGCAGCAACAAGTGGACGACAACATGTGGACGGCAACATGTCGACGGCACAGCGACGGCTCCACCGTCGAGGTACGTAGTGACTTTTGAATCGTGAACTGGTGAATCGGTGAATCGGTGAGGTGAAGCGCTGATGAGCACCACCCGGCCTTACTCGCCGGGCGACCGCGGCCCGGAGCCGAGCGGCGCTTCCGGGGAGCCCGAGGGCGACGAGGCCCCGTCGTCGGCTGCGCCCGCGTCGTCCGCGGGCGGCGGCCAGGTCCGCAGACTGAACTTCGACGGCGAGAGCGGCGTCGTGCCGCTCGCCCGCGACTTTGCCCGCCAGGCGCTGTACGCGTGGGGCTGGCTGCCCGCCGCCACCGCCGACCAGCGGGCCGCCGCCGAGGACGTGCTGCTCGTCGTCTCCGAACTGGTCACCAACGCCTGTCTGCACGCCGAGGGCCCGGACCAGCTGTGGATCGCCTGCGACAACAAGGTCATCCGCATCGAGGTCTCGGACAAGGGCTCGGGCCAGCCGGCCCCCCGCACCCCGCACCGCGCGGGCCGCCCCGGCGGGCACGGCATGTTCATCGTGCAGCGGCTCTGCCTGGACTGGGGAGTCGTACGGACACCGGGAGTGACCGGCAAGACCGTGTGGGCGGAGCTGGGCGCCCCGGCGTAGTACGCCCGCGCCGGCTCGGTGTTACCCACGGTCACCCTCTCCACCGGAACCCCCTCCCGCGCGCGCCGGATCCCCACAACTCCGGCGTGCATCGTCTCTTCCCTCCTCAAGACCCCGGGCGTACCTTGACGGCCCGATCTGATGTGCCGTCAGGAAGTACAGGGGAACCCGAGGATCTCGAAGAGGGAGCGGAACCGTGTCGTACCGGAATCGAACCGCCGCGCTCGCGTCCGCCGCGGCCCTGGCCGGCTCGGCGGTGCTGCTCGCCGCCCCCGCAGCCGAGGCCAAGGTCGTCGACGTCAACTACCAGTGCAAGACGCCGATCGGCAACAAGAGCGCCGTCTCGCCCATCGACATCAAGAGCGTGAAGAGCGGCAGCGGCTACAAGCTCACCATGTCGTGGCAGAAAGGCGTCTCCTCCAGCCCGGTCGAACTGGGCAAGGGTGCGATGAACCCGAGCGCCACCATCAAGCTGGGCGGCGCCGACAGCGGCACGGTGTCCGTGTCCGGACCCGCCAACCAGGCGGCGATCCCCGCCAACACCCCCATCAAGATCAATGACTTGACGGGCACCTACACGCCGAAGAAGACCGGCATGGTCACCTTCACCCCGGGCCTCCTCACCATCAAGGCGCTCGGTACGACGACCACGTGCACGCCCTCCAACAGCCCGGGACCGGCGCTCACCCTCGACGTGACAGCCGCGGGTGGCTCCGCCGGTGGCAGCCAGGGTGGTACGGACTCTGGGGGGTCCCTTCCGCAGACCGGGCCCGACGACTCCGCGATCGCGCTTGGGACGCTCGGCGGGACGGTGCTGCTTGCGGGCGCGGCGGGCGCCCTGTGGCTGACTCGGCGGAACCAGGCGGTTCGCCGCTAGGCGCCCCGCAGGTTGTGCCGCGATACGTCGTCGGTCGTCTGCGGCGTCGTCGTGGCCGGTCGCGCCCACACGGCGGAGCCGCAAATCGACACAGCCCCGCGCCCCTTACGGGGCGCTGCCCAACCGCTCCGACTTACGACCGCTGGAGCCGCCGGATGCCATCTGCTGCCCGTGTCCTGCTCGTGTCCCTGCTGCTCGTGATGACCGCCGCCCCGTCTGCCTCGGCCGCCGACGGCTGGTCGCTGGCGCCCTCCGGTGGTGGGCGCCCGGCGTTCTACGGCGAGGGCGCGCCCGGGGCGGTTCTGCAGGACACGGTG
This sequence comes from Streptomyces sp. NPDC001157, assembly GCF_053598255.1. Lineage (NCBI taxonomy): Bacteria > Bacillati > Actinomycetota > Actinomycetes > Kitasatosporales > Streptomycetaceae > Streptomyces > Streptomyces sp. NPDC001157. The sequence continues at coordinate 61,202 of NZ_JBSFJW010000035.1, read as the reverse complement.
TCGGTGGTCAACCGGAGTGGGCGGGCGGTCACGGTGCGGCTGAGCGGTAGCGGCGTTCACGTCACCTTCGCCGCCGACCGGGTGCGGGTGCCCGCCCGTACTCGTGCCGATGTGCCCTTCACGGTGAGTGCGCGCGGTGACCGCAGTGGCGAGATCGCCGCCCGGGACCAGGACGGCCACAGGGCCGCGGTCCCGGTCCGGCTGCGGGTGGGGGGACCGGCGCTGTCGGCGCTGACCGTCGAGCACGTGGTGGTGCGTGGCGACCGCATCACTTACGACGTGGTCGACCGCGGCACCACGGTCCTCGTGCCGAGCGTCTCCGTGCACGCCGACGGTGTCCTCGGACCGGTCCTCGACCGAGCCCCGCGCACCCTGCCCGTCCACCTCCGGCCGGGCCAGCGCCTCCGACTCACCGAACCCTGGCCCGACCGCCCCGCCCTGGACTCGGTCGACGTCCGGCTGACCGTGACGGCGGCCGGCGGCGCGCACGACTCGGCCGGTGCGTCGGCGCGGTTCGTGCCGTGGGGAGCGGTGACGGGGATCGCGGGTGCGGTGGCGGCAGGGGGTGCGCTGCTTCTCGTACGAGGCCTACGGCATCGCAGGCGCCGTACCGCCGACGGCGAGCTGCTCGAACCCCCGCGTACGGAAGCCGAGTTGACGGGAGCGGTGACGTGAACGGCAAGCTGCGGATCACGGCGTTGTCGGCGGTGCTCGCGCTGCTCCTGCTGCCCCTGGCGGGCACGGCTGCGGCGGACGGGCCGACCGTCACGCTGTCCAAGTCCCAGGCCGGTACCGGAGGTTCGATCACCGTCAGCGGTAGCGGATGGCGTTCGCACGCGCTGCTGATGATGCTGATCTGCGGGCAGGCGACGCCGTCGCGGGGCGTGATCGGCGGCACCAACTCCTGCGCCAACTCGGACGGGAGGGCCGTCACCACCGACGCCAAGGGCTCCTTCAGCAAGAAGCTGCCGGTCGCCGAGCCGCCGGTGCCGTGCCCGTGCGTGGTGCACGCGGCAACGGTCGAGGGCGCGAAGGCGCAGGCGGACGCGGCCTTCCAGGTGGCCGGGCACGCCGTCGAACCGCTGCCCGCCGAGCCGTCCGGCGGGCGTCTGTCGGTCCTCACCGACACCCGGCTCGACGGGTCGAGCGGCCTGCTCACCTGGTTCGGCGCGCCGCCGTCACGCACCCTCGTCCTCACCGTCGGCAACGCCGGCACCACCGCGATCAAGAACCCGGTCTTCCAACTCGGCACCTCCCACGGCGTGTTCGCCCCGAAGTGGGAGGACCAGGAGTGGCGCGGCACCATCGCGCCCGGCAAGAAGGCACAGCTCAGGCTCCCCGTCGAACTCACCGCGGGCGCGCACGGCGACTACACCGTCTCCCTCAAGTACAGCGGCAAGGTCCTCGCCGAGCAGCCCTGGGGCGTGGGCCGCCCCTGGGGCGTGACCCTGTTCTGGATCCTGGTCTGCCTGGTCGTGCCGGCCGCGGTGTTCCGTGCCGGGATGGCGATCGTGGACCGGGTACGGCCGCGCAGGGCCGGCGGCCTTCGGCACCGGGGACTCCGCCTGCCCGAACTGGCCCTGCGCATACCGAAGTTCACCACCAAGGCGGCTCACGAGCCGCCCTCGAACGCGACCCTGCCGTGGTTCACCCCGGACTCCGATCCGGGCACGGCCGGTCGGCTCTCCGCACCGCACCACGACGACAGCCCGACGAGTCCTACGACTCCTACGACTCCTACGACTCCCACCAGGAAGGGACCCCCGTGAGAAAGCGCAGGAGAGTCACACCGGTCGGCAGCGGGAGGGCGGGTGCGGCGGGCGCCGCGCTGGTACTGGGCTCGGCAGGCATCCTGCTGGGCCTGGCCGCCGCACCCGCGCAGGCCGCGGAGGTGTCGTTCGCGACGCACTGCGTGCCGCCCGCGGGCATCACCCCCGTCGACGGCACCACGAAGGTCGAGATCACCGCGCCGGCCACGGCGAAGGTGGGCGACACGGTGAACGTCGTATGGAAGTTCGTCCAGGCCGCTTCCAAGAACCCGGACATCATCGACCTGCCCGCCAACTCGGTCCAGCCGTCCGGGGTGTTGAAGGCGGCGGGCGCGCAGGCCGCCGACATCGCGATGCAGGGCACACGGACGAACCCGGCCATCCCCAAGGGCGGCGCCATGGTGCTGTCCGACATGAAGGGCACCCTGAAGCTGACGGCACCGGGCCAGGTGACACTGACGCCGGACGCCTACACCGTCAACGCCATGTCGACGGACACCATGTGCACGCCGAAGGAGACGGTGCAGAAGGCGGCGACGATCGAGGTGTCGCCGGGCGGCGGAAGCTCGTCGAGCACGACGCCGGACCCGACGGACTCGGCCTCCCGGTCGTCCTCACCGTCCGCGTCGGCTTCCGCTTCCGCCAGTGACGGCACCGGCAGCGACCAGACCGACTTCACCGGCAAGGAAGTCGACATCCCGTACACCTGTCAGTCGCCCATCGGCGAGAAGAAGGCGACCTCGCCCATCCAGATCGACGCCAGGAAGAACGGCGGCAGTTTCGACCTCACCGTGCAGTTCAAGAAGTCGGTGATGGACAGTCCGGCCGACATCCCGAAGGGCTCGGTCAAGCCGTCGATGGAGGTCGTCCTGGGCGGCGCCGACAAGGGCACGGTGCATGTGGAGGGGCCCACCAACTCCAAGGACATCAAGTCCGGCGAACCGATCGAGATCCCCGACCTCACCGGCACCTACAAGCCGGGCGCGGACGGCAAGTCGACCCTCTCCCCGGGCGTCCTCACGATCAACGCCCTGGGCACGACGACCACCTGCAAGCCCGACAGGACCGAGGTCTCCCTGACCCTGGACACGACACAGCAGGCGAGCGGGGCGTCGGGCGGTTCGTCGTCGACGTCCGGCGGCACGTCGTCGTCCTCGTCGTCGAGCGGAGGCCTGGCGCAGACGGGTTCGAGCGACCACGGAGCCCTGAAGGCCCTCGGCCTGGTGGCCGGTACGGCGATCCTCCTGGGCGGCGCGGTGTTCACGTTCATGCCGCGGCGGCGGATGCGCTGACCTCGGGGAACGGACCTCAAATGTTGCTCAGAACGCCGGCCTGGGCTGGCATGAGCATCATTCCGGAGGCTAGGTTTCCATCTCGGAACCGGCCATTCCTGGGCGGTTTCAGGCCACATAAATCCCGGCTGTCCTCCCATGACCTCCTGACCAGAGGCGATCAGGGGGCAGCCGTTCACATGGGGAGAATCATGCGCAAGAAGTTCACGGGGGCTCTCGCAGTTATGGCGCTGGCGGGTGCCATTGCCCTCGGCAGCGCGGGCTCGGCCAGCGCGGCCGGCGGCGGCTTCGGCGAGCACTCGCCGGGCAAGTGGCAGAGCGGTGAGGGCGGCTACGCCCTCGGCTGCGCCATCGCTTCGCTGTGGGGCGTGAAGTGCGGCTGAGCCGTCGGTGAGCGCACGGGAGGGGCGGTCCGGGAAGACCCGGACCGCCCCTCCCGCATGTGTGGGCCGAGGCCCTCGGATCAGTGCACGTCGCCCATGAGCTTGATGACCTTCTTGCGGTAGGCGACGAAGCCCAGGCCGCCGAGGACGGCGATCACGCCCTGGACCTCGAAGGACGTCGTCGACAAGAACGCGTCCCCGACGACGAGCTGGGTCAGCGCGGCCAGGCAGTCGCCGGCGGTGACCGCGAGGAAGAACAGACCCATCATCTGGCTCGCGTACTTCTGAGGCGCCAGCTTGGTGGTGACCGACAGGCCGACCGGGGACAGGCACAGCTCGGCCACCGTCTGGATCAGGTACACGGAGCACAGCCACAGCGGGGTGACCTTGGCGTCGCCGGCAGCCCCCATGGCCAGCATCATCACGCCGAAGGAGACACCGATGCCAATGAGACCGAGGGCGAACTTCACCGTGGTGCTCGGGTTGCGCCGGCCCAGCTTGATCCACAGGGCCGCGATCACCGGCGCGAGCGCCATGACGAAGAGCGGGTTCAGTGCCTGGAACCAGCTGCCCGGGAAGTGGAAGCCCCACATCTTGTTCGAGGTGTGGTCGGTGGCGAACAGGTTCAGGGTCGAGCCCGACTGGTCGTAGATCATCCAGAAGACCGCGGCGACGACGAAGAACCACACGAAACCAGAGATCTTGGACTTCTCGTCCGCCGTCAGTTCCTTGTCCCGGCGCATGCGGGTGAAGAAGAAAGCGGGCAGCGCCAGACCCAGAAGGGACAGCGGCCACAGGACCCAGTCGATCGTGAACGAGCCGGTGGCGGCCACGATGCCGTAGAAGACCGCGGCGGCCGCGGCCCACAAGCCCGCCTTCTTCAGCAGGGCGGCCTTCTCGGCGGCGTCCACCGGCCGCGGCACCTGATTGCTGATCGGGCTCAGGTGGCGCGTGCCGAGCAGGTACTGGGTCAGGCCCAGCGCCATGCCCACACCCGCGAGCGCGAAGCCGAAGTGCCAGTTGGTGACGTCGGCGACCCAGCCGATGAGCAGCGGGGCGACGAAGGCGCCCAGGTTGATGCCCATGTAGAAGACGGTGAAGGCGCCGTCGCGGCGGGCGTCGTTGCGGTTCGGGTAGAGGTGGCCGACCATCGTGGAGATGTTGGCCTTCAACAGACCCGAGCCGACGGCGATGAAGACGAGGCCGACGAAGAAGGACGCCTTGACCGGCACTGCGAGCAGGAAGTGGCCGATCATGATGATCGTGCCTGCGATCGCCACGGTCTTGCGTGGACCCCACAGGCGGTCACCGATCCAGCCGCCGGGCATGGCCAGCAGATAGACGGTGGCGTTGTACACCGAGTAGATCGCCGCGCCGGTGGCGGCTGCGAATGCGAGCCCGCCCTTGGACGCCGGAGCGACCAGGTACAGGACGAGCAGAGCCCTCATGCCGTAGAAGCTGAACCGCTCCCACATCTCGGTCATGAAGAGAGTGGCCAGTCCGCGGGGGTGGCCGAAGAAGGTCTTCTCGGAGCCGGGGGTGTCCGGGCGGACCGAGTCCTTCGTCAGGCTGGACGCCATGGTCGTTCCTTGCTGTGCTGGTGGGGGTTTACCGCACACAAAAGAGACCTTCGGCGTCAAATAGTTGCCAAAGGTCCCCGCAGTGCTACAGGCGTTGTTTCACCATACGGCAGGACACTGCCGGATATGGAAGGACTTGAGACAGGGATCACAGGTGGAGGTGGAACCATACACACCTTTTCCAAGGTCTCTTCGGTGATCACACCGCACAGACACAGGTTCGCTCCGCGGCGCCCAAAGGTAAGAATCACGCGTGCCGATCACACCACAGCACCTGTCAAGAGCGGACTACCATCACCTCATGACCCGTGTACTGCTCGCCGAGGACGACGCGTCCATCTCGGAGCCGCTGGCCCGTGCCCTGCGCCGGGAAGGTTACGAGGTCGAGGTGCGCGAGGACGGACCCACCGCGCTCGACGCCGGAAACGCCGGCGGCATCGACCTGGTCGTGCTGGACCTCGGTCTGCCCGGCATGGACGGCCTCGAGGTCGCCCGCCGGCTGCGCGCCGAAGGCCACACCGTGCCGATCCTCATCCTGACCGCGCGTGCCGACGAGGTGGACACCGTCGTCGGTCTCGACGCCGGTGCCGACGACTACGTCACCAAGCCCTTCCGGCTCGCCGAACTGCTCGCCCGTGTCCGGGCCCTGCTGCGGCGCGGTGCGGCCGAGCCGGCGCAACCGCCCGCCACGCACGGCGTGCGGATCGACGTCGAATCGCACCGGGCGTGGATGGGGGACGAGGAACTCCAGCTCACCGCCAAGGAGTTCGACCTGCTGCGGGTGCTGGTGCGGGACGCGGGGCGGGTTGTCACCCGGGACCAGTTGATGCGCGAGGTATGGGACACCACCTGGTGGTCCTCGACCAAGACCCTCGACATGCACATCTCGTGGCTGCGTAAGAAGTTGGGCGACGATGCGGCAAACCCGCGGTACATCGCCACCGTGCGGGGTGTGGGTTTCCGGTTCGAGAAGAGTTAGTCGGCTACGCGCGTTGCGCCGTGGGGTTGAGGGTTCGCGGCTGCCGACCGTATGTGGCTGGTCGCGCCCACGCGGCGGAGCCGCAAGTCGACACAGCCCCGCGCCCCTTCAGGGCGCTGTCCGTACCCGGCGTTCCGAGGCGCCCTTGGCACACTGGTCGTCGTAGAACCGCTGCCCGGAGGGCCCCGTGCGTCGTCGTCTTATTCAGTCCACTCTTGCCGTCGTGCTCGTGGTCATCGCCGTCTTCGGTGTGTCTCTTGTCATCGTCGAGACGCGGACCATCAGCAACAGCGCCCAGGAACGGGTGAGCTCCGAGGCGCAGCGGCTGGCCAGCATTGTGGACAGCCGACTCATCGGGGCGGGAACCGTCAGCGCGGAGGTGCTGAAGGGGCAGGTCACGGGGGAGCGGTACGCCGTGATCCAGATCCCTGGGCAGTCCGCCATCGAGGTCGGGAGCAAGCCCGAGGGTGAGGTCATCCGCGGGCGGGCCACGGGCGAGGAGGGCGAGCGGGTCGTCGTCGAGGAGCCGCGTTCGACCGTGAGCCGGGAGGTCGGCCGCACGCTGCTGATCATCGGGCTGGTCGCGCTGCTCGCCGTGGTGGCCGCCGTACTGTTGGCGATCCGGCAAGCCAACCGGCTCGCATCCCCGCTCACCGACCTCGCGGAGACCGCCGAGCGGCTGGGTTCCGGCGACCCGCGGCCCCGCCACAAGCGCTACGGCGTTCCCGAGCTGGACCGGGTGGCGGACGTCCTCGACTCCTCCGCCGAGCGCATCGGCCGCATGCTCACCGCCGAGCGGCGCCTGGCGGCCGACGCCTCCCATCAGCTGCGTACGCCGCTGACCGCGCTGTCGATGCGGCTCGAGGAGATCACTCTCACCGACGACCCGGACACGGTGAAGGAGGAGGCCAACGTCGCCCTCACCCAGGTCGAGCGGCTCACGGACGTCGTGGAGCGGCTGCTGACCAACGCCCGTGACCCCCGCACCGGCAGTGCCGTCCCCTTCGACCTCGACGAGGTCATCCAGCAGCAGCTCGCCGAGTGGCGGCCCGCCTACCGCCAGGCCGGGCGGGCGATCGTGAGCTCCGGCAAGCGGCATCTGCAGGCGGTCGGCACACCGGGCGCGGTCGCGCAGGTGCTGGCGGCGCTGATCGAGAACTCGCTGATGCACGGCGGGGGCACGGTGGCGCTGCGGACCCGGGTGACCGGCAACCAGGCGGTCGTGGAGGTCACCGACGAGGGTCCGGGCGTACCCGCGGACCTCGGTGCGCGGATCTTCGAACGCACGATCAGCGGACGGAACTCCACGGGCATCGGGCTGGCGGTGGCGCGGGACCTGGCGGAGGCGGACGGCGGGCGTCTGGAGATGCTGCAGACCCAGCCGCCGGTGTTCGGCCTGTTCCTGTCGCGTACGCCGCTGAAGCGGCCGCCGGCGGAGGACGAGGAGCCGATGGTCCGCTAGGCGCTCCGCCAGGGAGTGCCGCGATGGGGCGTCGGTTGTCTGCGGCTCCACCGTGGCTGGTCGCGCCCGCGCGGCGGAGCCGCAGATCCGATACAGCCCAGCGCCCCTCTGGGGTGCTTCAGCTCACGTGGGCCTTGCGCTTCGGGCGTTCCGCCTCGGCCGCCTCGGCCTCTTCCAGGATCGATTCTGCGCTTGCCACGGCCTCGTGGGCGGGCAGGGCCTTGAACACCCAGGTGCGGTACGACCAGAACCGGAACAGTGTGCCGATGCCGATGCCGACGACCTTGAAGATGTTGCGCTCCAGCGAGCTCTCCCAGCCGAAGCCGTAGATGGCCGCGTACAGGATGCCGTTCTCGATCACCAGGCCGACCGCGCTGAAGGCCAGGAAGAGCGAGAGCTCCTTGGTCCGGGCGCTCTTGTCGCGGTCACGGTAGGTGAAGTAGCGGAACCCCAGGTAGTTGACGCCGATCGCGACGACGGTCGCGATCACGTTGGCGCGTACGGCCTGCAGGCTCGTGAGGTGCCAGAGCAGATTGGAGACTCCGAAGTTCACGACGGTGCCCAGGGCACCCACCGCACCGAACTTGGCAACCTCGTGTGCGAGCCTTCGCAGCCCGGCGGAACCATGTCCCATGGCCGTGCAGGCCCCCATTCGGTCGGTTTCGTCAACTCAGCCATGCTAACCACCCCCCTTCTCAAACGCCTGTGGTTGTGTTCACAGGTGGGACAGAGGTCGGGAAGAGGACCGGAAAAGTCCGGAAAGGCAGAGGTAAGAGGCCCCGGAAACGGCCGGAAACCGGTGGGCGTGGCGCGGCCGATACCCTAGGGGCGTGACGTTCCCGGTAGTCGGCATGGTCGGCGGGGGCCAGCTCGCTCGTATGACACACGAGGCAGGCATCCCGCTGGGCATCAGGTTCAAGCTCCTCAGTGACACCCCTCAGGATTCCGCGGCGCAGGTCGTCAGCGATGTCGTCATCGGCGACTATCGCGACCTCGACACGCTGCGTGAGTTCGCGAGGGGCTGCGATGTGATCACTTTCGATCACGAACACGTACCCACCGAGCACCTCAGGGCGCTGGAGGCGGACGGCATCCCCGTGCGCCCGGGCCCCGACGCGCTCGTGCACGCCCAGGACAAGGGCGTGATGCGCGCGCGGCTTGATGCGATCGGTGTGCCGTGCCCGCGGCACCGGATCGTGACCGATCCGGCGGACGTGGCCGCCTTCGCGGCGGAAGGGGACGGCTTCCCGGTCGTCCTCAAGACGGTCCGCGGCGGTTACGACGGCAAGGGTGTGTGGGTCGTCGACGACGTGACGGAGGCGGAGGACCCGTTCCGCGCGGGCGTCCCGGTCCTCGCCGAGGAGAAGGTCGACTACGTACGGGAGCTGGCGGCGAACGTCGTGCGCTCCCCGCACGGCCAGGCGGTCGCGTACCCGGTCGTCGAGTCCCAGCAGGTGAACGGCGTCTGCGACACCGTGATCGCGCCCGCCCCCGACCTGGACGAGAGCCTCGCCCTGCAGGCGGAGGAGATGGCGCTGCGCATCGCCAAGGAACTGGACGTCGTCGGCCACCTCGCCGTCGAGCTGTTCCAGACCCGCGACGGCCGCATCCTCGTCAACGAGCTCGCGATGCGCCCGCACAACTCCGGCCACTGGACCCAGGACGGCGCGATCACCTCGCAATTCGCCAACCACGTCCGCGCGGTCCTGGACCTCCCGCTCGGCGACCCGCGCCCGCGCGCCAAGTGGACCGTCATGGTCAACGTGCTCGGCGGCGACTACCCGGACATGTACTCCGCGTATCTGCACTGCATGGCCCGCGACCCCAAGCTGAAGATCCACATGTACGGCAAGGACGTGAAGCCCGGCCGAAAGGTGGGCCACGTCAACACCTACGGCGACGACCTGGACGACGTCATCGAGCGCGCACGTCACGCAGCCGGTTACCTGAGAGGCACGATCACGGAATGAGTACTGCTGCCGGCCCGGTCGTGGGCATCGTCATGGGCTCCGACTCCGACTGGCCCGTCATGGAGGCCGCCGCCCAGGCTCTCGACGAGTTCGAGATCGACTACGAGGTCGACGTCGTCTCCGCGCACCGCATGCCGCGCGAGATGATCGCGTACGGCGAGCAGGTCGCCGAGCGGGGACTCAAGGTGATCATCGCGGGCGCCGGGGGCGCCGCCCACCTCCCCGGGATGCTCGCCTCCGTCACCCCGCTGCCGGTCATCGGCGTCCCGGTGCCGCTGAAGTACCTCGACGGCATGGACTCCCTGCTGTCGATCGTGCAGATGCCGGCCGGCGTGCCCGTCGCGACCGTGTCCGTGGCCGGTGCCCGCAACGCGGGTCTGCTCGCGGCCCGCATCCTGGCCACGCAGGACGACGAACTCCTCGGCCGCATGCGGGAGTTCCAGCAGGAGCTGAACGACCAGGCCACCGAGAAGGGCAAGCGCCTCAGGTCCAAGGTCGAGGGCTCCAACGGCTTCGGCTTCGGCAAGTGACGGCCGTGGGACCGCTGGAGGCGGCCCGCGAACTCCTGCGCGAGTTCCCGGTCGTCGACGGCCACAACGACCTGCCCTGGGCGCTGCGCAAGCAGGTCCGCTACGACCTCGACGCCCGCGACATCGCCGTACACCAGAACGCCCTTCTGCACACCGACCTCCCGCGCCTGCGCGAGGGCGGCGTCGGTGCGCAGTACTGGTCGGTGTACGTCCCCTCCGATCTGCCGGACGCGGTGCCCGCGACGCTCGAACAGATCGACTGCGTACGGCAGTTGCTGGCGCGCTACCCGGCGGATCTGGCGCCCGCGCTGACGGCCGCGGACATGGAGTCGGCGCGCGGTGAGGGCCGTATCGCCTCCCTCATGGGTGCGGAGGGCGGGCACTCCATCGCCTGTTCGCTCGGCACGCTGCGCGGTCTGTACGGGCTGGGCGTCCGCTACATGACGCTCACCCACAACGACAACATTCCGTGGGCGGACTCGGCGACCGACGAGCCGAACGTCGGCGGCCTGTCGGCCTTCGGCCGCGAGGTGGTGCGGGAGATGAACCGCCTCGGCATGCTGGTCGACCTCTCGCACGTGGCGGCGACGACCATGCGCGACGCGCTGGACGCCACCTCCGCGCCGGTGATCTTCTCCCACTCCTCCTCCCGGGCCGTCTGCGACCACCCCCGCAACATCCCGGACGACGTGCTGGAGCGCCTGCCCGGGAACGGCGGTGTGGCGATGGTGACGTTCGTGCCCAAGTTCGTGCTCCAGGCGGCCGTGGACTGGACGGCCGCGGCGGACGAGAACCTGCGTTCGCACGGCTTCCATCATCTCGACACGACCCCCGAGGCGATGAAGCTCCACCGCGCCTTCGAGGAGCGCAACCCGCGCCCGGTCGCCACGGTCTCGACGGTCGCCGACCACCTGGACCACATGCGTGAGGTCGCCGGCATCGACCACCTCGGCATCGGCGGCGACTACGACGGCACCGCCTTCACCCCGGACGGCCTCGGCGACGTCTCGGGCTACCCGAACCTGATCGCCGAACTCCTGGACCGAGGCTGGTCGAAGCCCGACCTGGCCAAGCTGACCTGGCAGAACTCGGTACGGGTACTGGGCGCGGCGGAGGACGTGGCCCGCGAGCTACAGGCGACCCGCCCGGCGTCCAACGCGACGATCGAGTCCCTGGACGGCTGACCGCCCACGGCGGGGCGTTTCGGGATCCGGCACCGCTGCTCGGCTCCGGTACCCCCGAACGCCCCGTTCACCAGGAAGCGCCCCGCGCCCCCGTGCGACGGTGACCGTACCCCTTGGGGACGATTCACGACGTACGGAGCCCGCCATGGCAGACCTCCAGGACGACGACCTGCACACCATCGGGGAGCTTGACGGCATCGGCCTGCCCGACCCCTTGCCGGCCGGGCCGTACCAGCCCGTCTCCGATCCGGGCGCCGCCCCCGTGGAGCGCGCCCACGCCATCCTGGCCGTCCATCCCGTCGCCGACGGCTACAACGGGCTCCCCTGGGCCCTCAGACATCTGTCCTGGTACGACCTGGAGCTCGGCGAGAGCGACGTCGACACCGACGTGCCGCGGCTGCAGGAGGGGCACGTCGGCATGCTGTTCGGGTCGCTGCACCTCCCCGAGGGCGTCGACGAGGACCGGATCGTCGCGGAGACCCTGGAGCAGCTGGACCTCGTGAACACCGTGGCGCGGGCCCATCCCGGGGGGCTGCGCCTCGTCTGCACCGCCGGGCAGGCCACCGACGCCCATCACTGCGGCCGTATCGCCGTGCTGCTCGGCCCCGCCGAGGCCGCCGCGCTCGGCGACTCCCTCGGCATCCTGCGCGCCCTGTACACCCTCGGCCTGCGCGTCCTCACCCTGTCCGGGGTGTCCTGGGCGAGCGAGGCCGGGCTCACCCGGTTCGGTGAGGAGGTCCTGCGGGAGATGAACCGGCTCGGTGTGCTCGCCGACCTCTCCGGTGCCTCCGACGACACCGTCCGCCGCACCCTGGCGATCTCCAGGGCGCCGGTCCTGTTCACCCGCTCCGCCGCCGCCACCCTGCGCCCCCACCCGGCCAACCTCTCCGACGACCTGCTCACCCGGCTCGGTGCCGCCAAGGGGCTGTGCATGGTGCCGCTGACGCCGGAACAGACGGGCTCGTCCGTCCAGGACGTCGCCGACCACCTCGACCATGTGCGTGAGGTGGCGGGCCCGGACTGCGTCGGCCTGTCCGGGACCTACGACGCCGGCACCGCCCACCCCCAGGACCTGGACGACGCCTCCTGCTACCCGCACCTCATCGCCGAACTCCTGAACCGCGGCTGGCCCGAGCCCGATATCGCGCTGCTGACCTGGGGAAACGTCCAGCGCGTCCTGCGTACCGCCGACTTCACGGCCCGCGCGCTCCAGGAGCGCCGGGAGCCCTCGACGGCGACCATCGCGGAACTCGACGGGCGGTCTACGGCTCGCTGATCCGGCACAGGCAGAACGGGTGCCCGGCGGGGTCGGCGTACACCTGGAAGTCCTTCTTCTCGCGGTCCTCCAGGTCCAGCGGCCGCGCCCCGAGCGCCAGCACCTTCTCGTGCGCCGCGTCGATCTCCTCCCAGGTCGACCCCGCGTCGAAGTCGAGGTGGAACTGCTGGGAGTTGCGGTCCGCGCGCGGCCACTCGGGCGGGGTGAGGCCCTGAGCCCGCTGGAAGGCGAGCCGGGGCCCGCCCGGGATGTGCAGGACGACCCAGTCGGGGTCCTCCTCCTCGGGGGTACCGCCCGCGACGCCCGCGTAGAAGCGGGCGAGGGCGCGCGGGTCGGGGCAGTCGAGGACGACGGAGCGGAAGCGGGCCACTGGCATGGTGTCCTCCCGGTTCAGCAGGCGCAGAGACAGAACGGGTGCCCGGCCGGGTCGGCGTAAACCCGCCAGGTGCGCGAGCGGTCGTCGGCGTCCAGCGGCTTGGCACCGAGCGCCAGCACACCCGCCTCGGCCGCGTCCAGGTCGTCGACGGTCAGGTCCAGGTGGAACTGCTGGGAGTGGTCGGGCGCCGGCCACTCGGGGGCGACGAAGCCGGGGGAGGCCTGGAAGGCCAGCGCCCGGCCGTCGGGGGTGGTGAGGTCCGCCCAGCCGTCCTGCGCCTCGACGGTGCCGCCCAGCACCTCGGCGTAGAACCCGGCCAGCGCGCTCGGGTCGGGACAGTCCAGGACGACGGCGCCCAGTTCGGCGAGAGCCATGACTTCCTCCTGCGTTACCTGTAGATGCGGTCATGCAGTAACGGTTACTGCATGCTGCCTCATTGGAGGTAACGTCGCAAGCATGAGTGAGAGATCGGCCGCGCCGGGCAGCCTGGTTCTCGTCGAGTCCCTGGTGAACACGCTGGACATCGAGTCCGGCGCCGACGCGCTGGACACGGCGGACGGCCGGGCGCGGTTCGGGCTCTCGGAGGGCGAGGTGGCGGACGCGCGTGAGCTGCGCGAGTCACTGCGCGCGGTGCTGCTCGCCCACGCCGGACATCCGCCGCACCGCACGGTGACACCCCTGAGCGAGCTGCTGGCCTCCGCGCCCCTGCGCCTGACCGTCGATGCCGCGGACGGCTCGGCGGCCCTCGCGTCCGCCGACGCGGAGTCCCTGCTCTCCCGTGTCGCCGTCGCCGTCGCCGAATCGCTCGTGGCCGGCACCTGGCTGCGTCTGAAGGCCTGCGAGTCGGTCACCTGCCACTGGGCGTACTACGACCGCAGTCCGGCCGGCCGCGGCCGCTGGTGTTCCATGCAGGTGTGCGGGGCGCGCGCGAAAATGCGCCGGTACCGGGCGAAGTAGTTCCCCGGCAGCGCCGTGGGCCGGTGGTGCAGAATGCAACAAGACGCCGGTTCGGCCGACTGAGCCTCGGCCGAACCGGCGTCGTTCACGTCTGTGAGCCGGAGTCCGGTGGCTACGCGGTGGGGCGTCCCATGGCCCGGTACGTCCAGCCCGCCTTGCGCCACAGCTCCGGGTCGAGGGCGTTGCGCCCGTCCAGGATCACCCGGTCCGCCGCGACCTCGCCCAACGCCGCCGGGTCCAGCTCGCGGAACTCCCGCCACTCGGTCAGGTGCAGGACGACGTGGGCGCCCCGTACGGCCTCGATCGCCGTGTCGGCGTAGCCGAGCGTCGGGAAGACCTTGCGGGCGTTGTCCATGCCCTTCGGGTCGTACACGGTGACCTGGCCGCCCTGGAGGTGGATCTGGCCCGCGACATTCAGGGCGGGGGAGTCGCGTACGTCGTCCGAGTCCGGCTTGAACGTGGCGCCGAGCACCGCGACCCGCTTGCCCAGGAAGGGCCCGCCCCCGAGCACCTGCCGCGCCAGCTCCACCATCTGCCCGCGCTGCCGCATGTTGATCGAGTCGATCTCGCGCAGGAAGGTCAGCGCCTGGTCGGCGCCGAGCTCACCGGCGCGCGCCATGAACGCCCGGATGTCCTTGGGCAGACAGCCGCCGCCGAACCCGATCCCCGCCCGCAGGAACTTCTTGCCGATCCGGTCGTCGTACCCGATGGCCTCGGCCAGCTTCGTGACATCGCCGCCGGAGGCCTCGCACATCTCGGCCATCGCGTTGATGAAGGAGATCTTGGTCGCGAGGAAGGAGTTGGCGGACGTCTTCACCAGCTCGGCGGTCGGGAAGTCGGTGACGACGAACGGCGTCCCCTCGGACAGCGGCGTCGCGTACACCTCCCGCAGCAGCTTCTCCGCCCGCTCGCTGCGCACGCCGACCACGATCCGGTCGGGGTGCAGGGTGTCGTCGACGGCGAACCCCTCGCGCAGGAACTCGGGGTTCCAGGCCAGCTCGGCGTCCTCGCCGGCCGGGGAGTTCTCGACGAGGAAGCGGGCCAGCCGGTCGGCGGACCCGACCGGCACCGTCGACTTGCCGACGACCAGTGCGGGCCCGGTCAGATGCGGGGCGAGCGAGGCGAAGGCGGAGTCGACGTACGACATGTCGCAGGCGTACTCGCCGTGCTTCTGCGGGGTGTTGATGCACAGGAAGTGGACGTCGCCGAAGGCCCCCACCTCGGCCCAGTCCATCGTGACGCGGAGCCGCCCGGTGGATCCCTCGATCCCGGCGACGTGCTTGCGGAGCAGCTCGTCGAGGCCGGGCTCGAACATCGGGGCCTCGCCCCGCGCCAGCTTCTCGATCTTCTCCGGTACGACGTCCAGGGCGAGCACCTCGAAGCCCAGCTCGGCCATCGCGGCGGCGTGTGTCGCGCCGAGATAGCCGGTGCCGATCACGGTGATCCTGAGGGCCATGGGTGCTCCAGAAGAGGGACGTGGTTGGTGCCGAGCCGAGCATAGTCGGGCTGTTCCCCGGGCACTTTTCCCGCTGTCGCCAAGCTCACGTATCACTCCCGTGGGCCGCCCCCTAAAATTTGAGTTACTTAACGGTAATTAGCGCCATCGCCACAGTGCGTCAGAAGCGTCCTTGGAGCGTGAGAAACCTTGGCCGGATCGGCTGACTTCGACCTGTACCGCCCGTCCGAGGAGCACGACATGCTCCGTGACGCGATCCGTTCACTGGCCGAGGCGAAGATCGCGCCGTACGCCGCCGTCGTGGACGAGGAGGCCCGCTTCCCGCAGGAGGCCCTGGAGGCCCTGGTCGCGAACGACCTGCACGCGGTGCACGTCCCCGAGGAGTACGGCGGCGCGGGCGCCGACGCGCTGGCGACGGTCATCGTGATCGAGGAGGTGGCGCGCGTCTGCGTCTCCTCCTCCCTGATCCCCGCCGTGAACAAACTGGGCTCCCTGCCGGTGATCCTCTCCGGCTCCGAGGAGCTGAAGAAGAAGTACATGGGCCCGCTCGCCAAGGGCGACGCGATGTTCTCGTACTGCCTCTCCGAGCCGGACGCGGGCTCCGACGCGGCCGGCATGAAGACCAAGGCGGTCCGCGACGGCGACCACTACGTGCTCAACGGCGTGAAGCGCTGGATCACCAACGCCGGCGTCTCCGAGTACTACACGGTGATGGCGGTGACGGACCCCTCGAAGCGCTCGAAGGGCATATCGGCCTTCGTCGTCGAGAAGTCGGACGAGGGCGTCTCCTTCGGCGCCCCGGAGAAGAAGCTCGGCATCAAGGGCTCCCCGACCCGCGAGGTCTACCTCGACAACGTCCGCATCCCCGCCGACCGCATGATCGGCGAGGAGGGCACCGGCTTCGCCACGGCGATGAAGACGCTCGACCACACCCGCATCACGATCGCCGCGCAGGCGCTGGGTGTCGCCCAGGGCGCCCTCGACTACGCCAAGGGCTACGTCCAGGAGCGCAAGCAGTTCGGCAAGCCGATCGCCGACTTCCAGGGCATCCAGTTCATGCTGGCCGACATGGCCATGAAGGTCTCCGCCGCCCGCGCCCTCACGTACCAGGCCGCGGCGGCCTCGGAGCGCGGCGACAAGGACCTGACCTTCCAGGGTGCCGCCGCCAAGTGCTTCGCGTCGGACGTCGCCATGGAGGTCACCACGGACGCGGTGCAGCTGCTCGGTGGTTACGGCTACACCCGTGACTACCCGGTGGAGCGCATGATGCGCGACGCGAAGATCACCCAGATCTACGAGGGCACCAACCAGGTCCAGCGCATCGTGATGGCGCGGAACCTGCCGTAACGGCCGGTCTGCTGTGCGGTGAAGGGCGTCCCCGGTGGGCGCCCTTCAGTCGTCCAGCCCCTCCGCCGCCCGCTTCTCCCGCAGCTCCACGATCGCCCGCCGCCGCGCCAGCCGATGGGTGCGGCGGATCTGGGCCTCCTGGTAGCGGCGCCGGTCCTTCTCCGTCTCCGGCAGCACCGGCGGCACCCGGCGGGGTTTGCCGTCGGCGTCCACCGCGGCGAAGACCAGATAGGCGGAGCCGACCTGGGTGGGCGGGGTCGACTCGTTCCAGCGCTCGGCCAGGACGCGGACCCCGACCTCCATCGACGTCCGGCCGGTCCAGTTGACCTGTGCCTTGACATGGACGAGGTCACCCACGCGGACCGGCTCCAGGAACGCCATCTCGTCCATCGACGCCGTGACCGCGGGGCCGCCGCTGTGCCGGCCGGCCACCGCGCCCGCCGCGTCGTCCACCAGCTTCATGATCACGCCGCCGTGCACCGTGCCCAGAAGATTCGTGTCGTTGTGGGTCATGATGTGGCTGAGCGTCGTCCGGGACGCCGAGGTGGGCTTGCCAGGGACCTCCGGTATATCCGGAGTGTCTGATTCCGCGGCGGGGGCCTGATCTGTCATGGCGTCCACCTTATGCCGAGGCGACATCTGCGGACTTTGTGTTGGCTTCGCAACAGCAGTGCCCTGATTTTCCTACGACCCTTGTGAAGGGCATGGCTGCTCCCTGCACACTGGGCCCCATGAACGATTGGCCCGAGGCATGGTCCGACGACAACCGCAACCGGTACGGACGCGGCAGCGCGAGCGCACACCCTGAGGGTGCCCGCGCGATGCGGCAGGTCCGCCGGCCTGCCTCGGGCGCGTACGGGGGCTCCGGCCCGTCCGCCCCGCCGTACGGCGGCGGGGTGCCCCAGCAGCCCTCGTACGTCAACGGCCAGGGGTACGGCGGCGCCGACGCCGGCGACGGCTACGACAGCGGCTACAACACCGGCCAGGTCTACGGCTCGCCCGGCGGCGGAGGGCCGGGCGGTCCCGGTGACGCGGGTGAGTACCGGCCGCGGCCGAACTGGCGGCGCCGTATCAAGTGGACCGCGATCACCCTGGTCACGGCGCTGGCCGTGACGTCGGTCGCCACGTACTTCTGGGCCGACGGCAAGCTGCACCGGGACGTCGACCTGTCCACGGTCATCGACCGGCCGGCCTCGGGCGACGGCACCAACTACCTGATCGTCGGCTCCGACAGCCGGGCCGGGCTCTCCTCCGACCAGAAGAAGAAGCTGCACACCGGTTCCGCGGAGGGCAAGCGGACCGACTCGATGATGATCCTGCACGTCGGCGACAGCGGCGACACGCTCATATCGCTGCCCCGCGACTCGAACGTCACGATCCCCTCCTACAAGGGGTCGACCTCCGGCAAGACCTACCCGGCCACGGGCCGGCAGACCAAGCTGAACGCCGCCTACGCGGAGGACGGGCCGACGCTGCTCGTCCGCACGGTCGAGGCCAACATGGGCCTGCACATCGACCACTACGTGGAGATCGGCTTCGCCGGCTTCGCGAACATCGTGGACGCGGTCGGCGGTGTCACGATCAACATCGACAAGGGCTTCAAGGACAAGTACTCGGGCGCCGACTTCAAGTCGGGCGAGCAGACGCTGAACGGCGAGCAGGCCCTGGCCTTCGTCCGTACCCGGCACGCGTTCGCCACCTCCGACCTGCAGCGCACCAAGAACCAGCAGAAGTTCCTCTCCGCGCTGGCGCACCAGGTGGCGACTCCGTCCACCGTCCTCAACCCCTTCAAGCTGTACCCGACGATGGGCGCGGGCCTGGACTCGCTCACCGTCGACAAGGACATGAGCCTGTGGGACCTGGCGTCCATGTTCTGGGCGATGAAGGGCGTCAGCGGCGGTGACGGCACCTCGATGAACATGCCGATCTCCGGCTCCGTCGGCGGCAACCTCGTCTGGGACAAGGCGAAGGTCAAGACGCTGGTGGACGAGCTGAACAACGACCAGAAGGTCACGGTCTCGGGTGACTGAGCGGGCCGGCAGAGCACCGTTCGACGCGGTGCTCTGCGATGTGGACAACGTGATCCGGTTCTACGACCCCTCCGGGCTGCACGCCCTGGAGCGGGCTGCCGGTCTCGCCGAGGGCACCACCGCGAAGGTCGCCTTCGCGCCCGGGGTGGATCTGCCGGTGCTGCTGGGCCGGGTCGACCTGCAGGAGTGGGTGCAGGCGATCGCCGAGAGCCTGTCCGGGCTGGTCCCGGAAGCCACGGCCTGGGACCTGGGCACGGCCCTGCTGGAGTCCCCCTTCTCGGCCGACGAGACGGTGGTCGCGCTGCTGCGCCGCGCCCGCACCCGGGTGCCGCTCGTCCTGGTCAGCAATGCCACCGTCCGCCTGGAGGACGACCTCACCGCGCTCGGCCTCGCCGACCTCGCGGACGAGGTCGTCAACAGCGCCCGCGTCGGCCTCACCAAGCCGGACCCCCGCATCTACCGCCTGGCGGCCGACCTGGCCGGCACCCGCCCCGGACGCTGCCTCTTCATCGACGACACCGAGGAGAACGCCGAGGCGGCGGCCGCCCTGGGCATGCAGCCGGTGCACTTCCGCACAGCAGCAGACCTGGAACGGGCGTTGCAGCCGCTGTTCACGTAACGCGGCCCCTGCAGCCTGCGGCCGCCCCCCTCCCGCGCAGCCTGCGGGCATGCGTGCCGCCTGGGGCGGCACGGGTGGGCGCAGGCGGCACCCCGTCAGCGCCGGGCTGCGTACCCACCCCCTGGCCCGCACCAACGCCGGGCACCGCGCAACATCCGGCTCGCACATGATCAAGGGCACCCACGCCGCGGGTGCCCTTGATACTCGCTCAGACGCTCGTCACATCGCGACGCCCGACATCGCACGACACATCTCGGCACACCGCCGACACGCCTCCGCGCACCGCATCATCTGCTTGTCGTCCGGCATGGACATACACGCCTCGGCGCACATGTCGCACGCCTTGGCACACAGCGCGCTCATCTCGGCCGCCATGGGCGAGCGCCGCATCATCATGTCCGCGCACATGCGGGTCATCTCGGAGCAGTCCATGAGCGCACGCATGATCTGCATCTGGGCCTGGCCGCCCATCTGCATGCAGGAGCTCATGGTCTCCTCGCAGACGGTGTGGCAGGACATGCACGCCTGGACGCAGTCCTGCATCTCCTTGCTCATGGCGGTCATGGTTCCGGGCTGGGTCATGGCTCCTCCTGAGAGGCAGAGGGGCCCGGGGGTGGGCCCCGTGCCCTTCTGTTCCTACGCCTGCCGGGAGCCGCGCGCCATCGGGCGGACTGCAACAATCCGCCCCTTGTGCCGCACAGTGCACGAACCCCGACATTCCGTCACGGGTCGTGGCGCAGGGCCGTTCGGGTTACGAGTCGGGTCACGAGCACATCTCCTGGCCCCCCGTCATCACCCCGGGCTCCCCCTGGTCCGCGGCCTCCGCCCGCACCCTCCGCACCTGCTTGAAGTCCGCCCCCGCGATCACCTTCAACGTCGGCCCGAGCCCCTGCACCTCCCGTAGTTCGCTGCCGGGCAGCGCGGTGGCCAGCGCCTTCGCGGAGCGGTCCCACCCCGGGTCGTAGACGATGACCGTCCGCTTCTGGGTGTGGTCCGCCGCGTCCGCCGGCATCCGGGTCGTGTGGAAGCCCGTGGCCGCCAGGGCGGCGTCCACGCGCTTGCCGAGTCCCTCCGTGGCCGTGCCGTTCTCGACCTGGACGTGGATCTGCTGCGGGTCCACCTCGACCGGCACCGGCTGGGCGCGGGAGGGGCGCGCGGCCAGCGGCTTGTCGTCGCGCAGCGACTGGAAGAGGCGGTCGGCCTTGGCCGTGTCCCATTTCAGGGTCTCGCCGATGCCCGGCACGACGTACCCCATCTGCCCGATGGGCACGGTCGTGAACTCGGAGGACGTGGGGGAGAAGTTGCGCATCGCCCGCCCGAGGTCGAGCAGCTCGTCGGTGCCGAACCCCTTGTCCGCCCGCACCGACCCCAGCACGGCCCGCGTCACGTCCCGGAACTTCATCGGGTTCAGCAGGATCCCGGAGGACGTGGCCTGCTCGATGAGTGCTGCCAGGAACCGCTGCTGGCGCTTCATCCGGCCGAGGTCGGAGTCCGCGTCGAGATGCCTGGCGCGCACGAACTGCAGGGCCTGTCCGCCGTTGAGGACGTGCGTTCCGGCGGGGAGGTCGAGTCCGGTGTAGGTGTCCTTCAGAGGGAAGGCGGTGCAGACGGAGACTCCGCCGAGCACGTCCACCGTCTTCATGAAGCTGGTGAAGTCGACCTCCAGATAGTGGTCGATCTTCACATGGGTCATGTCCTCGACGGTCCGGACGGTGAGGTTCGGGCCGCCCTCCGCGTACGCCGCGTTGATCTTGATGGGGTGGCCGGGGGTCCGTTTCCCGGTCTTGTCGTCGGTGCGCGCGGGCGTCATGGCGTACGAGTCGCGCGGCAGGCTCACCACGGTCGCCCGCTCCCGGTCCGCCGAGATGTGCACGATCATCATCGTGTCGGTGCAGTGGCAGGGCTCGCCGCCCAGGTGGTAGCGGTGCCGCTCCGCCTCGCTGATCCGGTCGCGGCCGTCGGTGCCGACCAGCAGGACGTTCATGCCGTGACCGGCCTTGGGGCGGTTCTTCATGTCCTTGAACGGGTCGACGCGGGCGATGCCCGCATCCAGGCTGGTGACCACGGCATGCCCGATCCCGGCGGAGGCGAGGACGACCACGGACAGGGTCGTCGCCGCCCGCATCACCCAACGCGGCTTCCTCCGTGGCACGGGCGGCCGCGGCCCGCGCGGCGGTGGGGTGCGCGCGGGCTGGGGGCGGCGCTGTGGAGGGGCGGGCGCGGCGGACCGAGGCTGCGTGGGCAAGGCGGACACCTCCGGGCGACGGCCGTACGTGGGACCGTGAGCACCGTAGGCCGATACGATCTGTGGCCCGGTTCACCGCCCCGGCGGGGCGCAAAGGTGTCCCCCGTTCGCGGTAACGTTGCGGGCGATGAACGCCAACCCCGACGCGCCGCTCCCCGCCGTTTCCGTGATCATGCCCGTCCTCGACGAGGAGCGGCATCTGCGCGGAGCAGTCCAAGCGATCCTCGCGCAGGAGTACGCCGGCGAGATGGAGGTCGTCCTCGCCCTCGGTCCGTCCAAGGACCGTACGGACGAGATCGCCGCCGAGCTCGTGGCCGCAACTGCGTCCAATGAAAACAAGCGCGTGTACACCGTCCCCAACCCGGCGGGGCGTACGCCCGCCGCCCTCAACGCCGCGATCAAGGCCTCCCGGCACCCGATCGTCGTCCGCGTCGACGGGCACGGCATGCTCTCGCCGAACTACATCGCCACGGCCGTACGGCTCCTGGAGGAGACCGGCGCGCAGAACGTCGGCGGCATCATGCACGCCGAGGGCGAGAACGACTGGGAGCACGCGGTCGCCGCCGCCATGACCTCGAAGATCGGCGTCGGCAACGCCGCCTTCCACACCGGTGGCGAGGCCCAGGCGGCCGAGACCGTCTACCTCGGGGTGTTCCGGCGCGAGGCGCTGGAGCAGCAGGGCGGGTACAACGAGGAGTTCATCCGCGCCCAGGACTGGGAGCTGAACTTCCGGATCCGCGAGGCCGGCGGGCTGATCTGGTTCTCGCCGGAGTTGAAGGTGTCGTACCGGCCGCGGCCGTCGGTCAAGGCGCTGGCCAAGCAGTACAAGGACTACGGCCGCTGGCGGCACGTCGTCGCCCGCTACCACGAGGGCTCCATCAACCTGCGCTATCTCGCGCCGCCGACGGCGGTCGTGGCGATCGCGGCGGGCCTCGTGGTCGGCGCGGTGCTGACGCCCTGGGGCTTCGTGATCCCCGGCGGCTACCTCGCGGCGATAACCCTGGGATCCGTCCCGGCGGGCAAGGGGCTGCCGCTGAAGGCGCGGCTGCAGATCCCGGTGGCTCTCGCCACCATGCACATGTCGTGGGGCTGGGGCTTCCTGACCAGCCCCAAGGCGCTGGCGAAGAAGGTCATCGCCTCCCGGCGCCCCGCGGTGCTCGCCTCCAACTGAGAGCCTGTGTCACAGGCTCTGAGCACCGGGGGCCGCCTGTCGATCCCGGACTACCAGGTGTAGTCCGGGTTCACGTGCATGCACTGCTTCTTGTCCGAGCCGTTGATGACCTGCGCGGACGACGGCGTGCTGTCGTCGTCCTGCGGGGCCGTGTACGTCGTGCCGGAGCGCCAGTCGGCCCCGACGACCAGCGTCACCCCGGAGACGTCGGTCGACTTCTTCACCGAACTCAGCGGAACTCCAAGCGACTTGGCGACCCGCTGGGCGTCGCCCTCCAGGTCCGCGCTCGGGTAGCGGATCACCGTCTTCTCCTCGCTGAGGGCCGTCGTGGCGTCCGCCACCGCCTCGGTGAACCCCTTGCCGACGAGCAGCTGGGCGATCGTACGGGCCCGTCCGCCGACCGCGGGCTGCGTCCCGGTCCTGGTGCCGTTCTGCACCCGTACGGCGATCCGGTCGTCCGCCGCGGCCGGGTCCGAGGACGTGGCCGGCTTGCCGGCCTTCTTCTTGTCCTTGCCGTCCAGCGCGATGTCCTCACGGACGAGCCGGAACAGCTTCTCGGCGTCACCCGGCTTCGGCACGACCCGGCCCTTGTTCGTCGTCGAGTACTGCCAGGGCATCGTCGTCATGGTGATGCGCTTGGTGGGGACCTTCCTGAGCTCCTTGCTCAGGTCGTACAGCTTCGCCACGGTGCCGAGGCCGTCGTCGACGGTCAGCGCCTTGGTGGCCGTCTCGGCGAGCTTGCGGAGCTCGTTCGGGTTGCCGAGCGTGGCGTTCTCGCGCAGCTGGCGGACCATGGCGTTCATGTACTGGTGCTGGGCCTTGGCCCGCGCGATGTCCGTGTTGTCCTCGAAGCCGTACCGCGTGCGCAGCCACTGCAGGGCCTGGATGCCCTTGACGTACGTGGTGCCCTCCGTCAGCTTCAGGCCCGAGCCGTGGCCGTCGGAGGACTTGGAGTAGACGTTGGCGTCCACACAGACCGGTACGCCGCCGATGGCGTCCGCCATGGACACCACACCCGCGAAGTCGATCATCATGAAGTGGTCGATGTGGATGTCGGTCAGCTTCTCCCAGGTCGCCACCGTGCAGCCGGGGCCGCCGCGGCCCAAGGAGTCGTTGGTGATCGTAGAGGTGAGCGCCCCGTAGACCTTGCCGTTGTCGGGGTCCGTGCACTTGGGGATGTCGACAAGAGTGTCGCGCGGCATGCTGACGACCGACATGTTGGTGCGGTCCGCCGAGACGTGCAGCAGCATCTGGACGTCGGCGCGCGGCGCGGTGTTGTACGTCTCCTTGGCACCGCCGAGCTTCTGGTTCTCCTTGGAGTTCCGGGCGTCGGAGCCGATCAGCAGGATGTTCAGCGGCGTCTGCCCGGCCGCGTTGGCCTTGGACCTGGCTGCGCGGTCCTTCGCGTCGCCGATGTTGAGGTCGTCCTTCTTGATGTTGGCGTTGAGGTGCTGGTAGTAGAGATAGCCGGCTCCCGCCGTGCCGAGTATCACCACCGTCAGGACCATCGCCGCCCAGCGCAGCACGCGCCGTCTGCGGCGCTTCCCCTCGCCGCCCGGGCCCTTCCTGCGTCTGCCTCCGCCGTGCCGGCCGTGCTCGGTCGTCGCGTCCCGGTCCCGCGGTGTCAGGGACATCGTGTCCTCGACCGCGGGAACCTCTCCGCGCACACTGCTCCGCGCCAACTCCCTGCCCTCCCACCCCTGGACATGCCGAACCTCTCCGCTGCCCGGTCCCCCCGGATCAGGCGAATGAGAGGGCGCGCCGCCCCTCTGAAGCCCCTCGGACGTGAGCGCGCCTCATCATTGTGCAGTCAGTAGGGAGTTCGCTGTGGGAATCGGTGAAGATCAGGTCCAGCGATACGGTCCGTACACGTCCATGCACTGGCTCTTGTCCGAGCCGTTGATGGCGTCGGAGTTGCCGGGCAGGTCGCCGGCCTTGGGCTTCGACTGCTTCGGATACGCCGTGCCGGTGCGCCAGTCGGCGCCGACGACGACGGTGACCCCGGAGACGTCCGTCGACCTCTGCACCGAACTCAGCGGAATCCCCAGCGACTTGGCGATGCGCTGGGCATCGCCCTCCAGTTCCGCGCTCGGGTAGCGCACGACGGTCCGGTCCGCGGAGAGCCCCGCCGTGGCGTCCTTGGACGCCTTGGTGAACCCCTGCTGCACGAGTGCCTGAGCGACCGAGCCCGCGCGTCCGACGACCGGGCCGAGGGTGGAGGTCCCGGTGGCGTTCTGCACCACGACACCGATCTCGCCGTCCGGCGCCGAAGGGGCCTTCGTGGCCTGTTCCTTGGCGGCCGTCTGCTTGGCGTCCGAGGCCTTGCCCTTGTTGTCGAGGGGGATGTCGTCGCGGAGCATCTCCCAGAGCTTCGCGGCGCCTGCGCTGTCCGGTACGACGTGCTCGTCGTTCTGCGGGTCCGGCACGTTCGGCATCGTCACCGAGGTGATGCGGTCCGTCGGCACCGACTTGAGCTGCATGCCCAGGTCGTACAGCTTCTTGACCGTGCCGATCTCCTCGGAGACCTTCAGGGACTTCGTCGCCGCCTCGGCCAGGTCGGTCAGCCGCCCGGTGTCGGTGAAGACGTTCTGGCTCTTCAGCGTGCGGATCATCGAGTTCAGGTACATGTGCTGAGCCCGGGCCCGCATCAGGTCACTGCCCCAGGCGTGCCGGGTGCGCAGCCACTGCAGGGCCTGCTTGCCCTCGACCTTGTGGGTGCCGGCCGTCATCTTCAGGCCGGAGCCGCCGTGTACGGCGGCCGTCGAGCGGTCCCACACGTTCTGCTTCACACAGACGTCGACGCCGCCGATGGCGTCGGCCATCCGCACGACACCCGAGAAGTCGATCGTCATCCAGTGGTCGATGTAGACCCCGGTGAGCTTCTCCCAGGTGGCCAGCGTGCAGCCGGCACCGCCCCGCGCCAGTGACTCGTTGATGATCTTGTTCGTCTCGGGGTATGTCTTGCCGGTCTTCGGGTCCCTGCACTGGGGGATCTCGACCCGGGTGTCACGCGGAATGCTCACCATGGCGGCGCTCTTGCGGTCCGCGGAGAGGTGGATCAGCATCTGCACATCGCCCAGCGGCGGGCTGCCGCGGTCGTACTTGGCGCCGCCGAGCCTCACGTTCTCGTCGGAGTTACGGCTGTCCGAGCCGATCAGCAGGATGTTCAGCGGCGTCTGCCCCGCCGCGTTCGGGGCGGTCTTCTGCGCCTTGGCGTCGCCGCTGCTGCGCTCGCCCTTCTGGATGTTGCCGTTGAGGTGCTGGTAGTACAGGTATCCGGCGCCGGCCGTCCCGAGTATCAGCACCGAGAGCGTCGTCGCGGACCATCTGAGCACCCGGCGCCCCCGCCGCGGCCCGCGACTGCCCGTCCTGCCGCGCCGCCTGCCACCCGGCCCGCCACCGTCGCGCGGGCCGCCCCGCTCGGGTTCACGAGTGTGCGGAACGCCCCGGAACGTCCCTTCCCCCTGCACGCTGCTCTGCGCCATTTCCCCGTCCTCCCCACCCTGCGCCCATGCATCAGGCCTGTCGTACGTCCTGTTAGACGTACGACAGGCCTGTCAGGTCACTACTTGGCGCACTCAACCTTGTCGGCCGTGGTCTTGTCCACGTCAGGCGCCTTGCTCGCCGCGGTGAACGAGTCCCCCGCGCCCGGGAAGTCCTTGCCGAGGGTCAGCGTGATGGCGGGCAGGCCCTGGGAGTTGGTCACGCTCTTGCCGGGCTTCATCGCCGAGCCGGACAGGCCCAGGATGGCGGCCAGCCGGCGCGCCTGGTCGGCCTGGTCCGGGGCGTACTCCAGCGTCGTCCTGCTGAGCTGTGCGTCCGCGTTGCCGGCGTTCTCGGACTTCAGCACGCCCGCCTCGTTCTGCAGGTACTCGAGCTCCGCCTGCGCACTGCCCGGTTCGGCGCCACCGTTCAGGACCCGCACCCGCACCGCGGACGCGGCCGACTTGGTGCCCTTGAGACGGGCGGCCACCGCGGCCGCCTCCTTCTTCTTCTGCTCCTTCACCGCGGTGAAGGAGACGTCGTTCTTGATCGCGTCGAAGACGGGCTGGGTCGCGCCCGGCTTGAGGACGACGGTCGCGTGCACCTTCTCGGCCGGGTTGTCGATCACCGGCACCGTGGTGAACGTCAGGTTCTTCGGGTTGAGCTTGCCCAGCTCCAGACCCAGGTCCTTCAGCTTGCCGATGCTGTCGAGGTTGGAGTCGACGGTCAGCGCCTTGGTGCCCGCCTCGGCGACCTTGATCATCTTCGTCGGGTCGGTGAGCGTGTCGTTCGACTTCAGCTTCCGCATCAGCGCGCTGAGGAACTGCTGCTGCAGCGTGATCCGGCTCAGGTCACCGCCGAAGCCCACCGCGTGCCGGGTGCGCACGAAGGCGAGCGCGGTCTCGCCCGCGATGTGCCGCATGCCCTTCTTCAGGTTCAGATGCGAGTCCGGGTCGTTGATGTCCTTGCCGAGGCAGACGTCGACGCCGCCCACCGCGCTGGTCAGCGTCTTGACCGCGTTGAAGTCGGCCACCATGAAGTTGTCCGGCTTGATGCCGGTCAGCTCCGTGACGGTGCGCGCGACACAGCTGGGCGTACGGTCGTACTGGCCGAGGCTGGTGTTGAAGCGGACGTGGCTGGTGCCCGCGATGACCTTCTGGGAGCCGTCCGGCTGCGTGGTCGGGCAGTCCGGGATGTCGGTGATCAGGTCGCGCGGGATGCTCAGCGCCGTCGCGTTCGAGCGGTCCTTGGAGAGGTGCAGCAGGATCGTGGTGTCCGCGTGACCGACGCTGTTCTTGTCGCCGTACTTGTCGTTGCCCTTGCCGGTGCGCTTGTCGGTGCCGATCAGCAGGATGTTGATCGCCTTGCCCTTGCTGAACCCGCCGGTGCTCGCGCCGTCGTCGGAGACGGACGTGATGTTGTCGTTGAGGTGCTTGATGTAGAGGTACCCGGCGCCGGCCGCGGCGACCAGCACGAACGCCATGGTGCCGCCGGTCCACAGCAGGACCTTCTTCGCCTTCGACTTCTTCTGCACCGGACGACGCCCGCGCCGGCCCGGCAGCGGCTCCTCGGGCGCACCGCGGCGCCGCCTCTGCGGTGGCACCCCGCGGCCCGGGGCCTTCGGGGTCGCCGTACGGCCGCCCGCCGCGCCGTTCGCGCCACGGGGGGCGGATCTGCGCGGCCGGGGCACCGCCGATTGCGGTGTGGAAGGAGTCAGTCGCAGTTCGTATTCGCCGGTGTTCGGATTGAGCACCCACTGGTCTGCGGGGTCGATGTTCTCCGCCCGCCCACGGCTTTGCGCGTCCACGGTTTCCGAATCCTCCGTTTGGGCCACGCGGCGCCTTCCCCCTCAAAGACGCTCGGGTCTCGGTCACACAGTGCGCGACCCCAGGAAGGACCTGGCGGACCGGTGCACCGGATCGCTCACACTATCCGCCCAGTTCAGTGCGGAGCGACGTCGGTGACAAATTCCACGTCCCTACAACTGGGCAATCCGCCCATTTCCTTGGGTTTTCTTGCGACGGTTGTTCGTCGCGTTGATGCTCGCCCTACCCGCAGCCGTCCTCGTCGGCGGTGTTCCCGCGGAACGTCGGTGCGGGCGAACTGGACGCCGAGGCCCCGCCGTACCGCTTTCCGCCCGACTTCCCGTCGCCGTGTCCGTACGCGCCGTAGTCGTGCGACTGCTCATACGAATCCCCGCCCGAATATCCGTACGAGTTCCTCTCGCCACCCGTGGCCGAATTGCCGCTCTTTGGGCCGGAATCCCGTGGAACTTCCGCCGCGACCGCCAACGGCGCATCCCTGCGCAGCCGTTCGAACAACTTCTCCGCGTCCGGCTCCACGAGCTGGTCGCGATTGGCGTCGTAGACGTACGACTCCCGCGGAACCGTGAGGAATTGCACCGCTTTCGTGGGGATGTCGCGCAGCCCGCGTACGAGTTGATACAGCCCGCGCAGGCTCGCCAGTCCGGGATCGGTGGTGAGGGACGAGGTGGCGGCGTCCAGCACGGGATAGAGCTTCACCGGATTCAGCAGTACGTCGTTGCTCTGCACCTTGTTGACGAGCGCTCCGAGGAACTGCTGCTGACGGTCCATCCGGTCGGTGTCGCTGCCGTCGCCGAGCGTCTTGCGGGCGCGTACGTAGCCGAGAGCCTGCTCGCCGTCGAGCGTGACCCGTCCGGCGGGCAGCTTCAGCTTGGCGGCCTTGTCGTCGATCGGCTCCTTCAGGCACACCTGGACACCGTCGACCGCGTCGACCATCTCCTTGAAGCCGTGGAAGTCGACGACGATGTGATGGTCGACACGGATGTTCGTCAGCTTCTCCACGGTCCGGATGGTGCAGGCCGAACCACCCGTCTCGAAGGCGGAGTTGAACATCGCGAACATCGGCTCGGAGCGGTTCCCGTCGGGCTGCAGACAGGCGGGGACGTCCACCATCAGGTCACGGGGGAGCGAGATCGCGGTGGCGGTGTGCCGTCCCGAGGAGAGATGCAGCAGGATCGTCGTGTCGGACCGCTCGGTCCCCGTGTCCCGCCCGTACCGGGCGTTCCCGTTCCCGGACCGGGTGTCCGACCCGATCAGCAGGATGTTCTGCGCGCCCTTGACGAGCGAGGTGGGCCGCTCCTTCTCGTACCGGGCGAGCTCCCGGGCGGCCGCATCGTCGGCCCTGATGTTCCCGTCGAGCTTCGCGTACACCACCAGCCCGCCCGCGACGGCCCCCACCACCACGGCGGCAACCGCAAGCCCCCCGAACCGCACCCACCGCCGCCGACGACCTCCCAGGGCCATGCTCCACCCCCTCACGGCGCACGAACGTGCAGTGCCGACCTGCAGTTCTTACGACCATGGCCCGACGGGGGCGGCGGGGTCGTGCGGTGCTGACCCGATTGGGTGACAGCAGCGGCTTCCAAGGGGCGCGGGGCTGTGTCGATTTGCGGCTCCGCCGCGTGGGCGCGATCAACCCCCACTGACCCGCACACGCCAAACAACCGCCACCACCCCCTCAGCGGCGCACAACACTCACCCGCTCGCTCGCGATCCGCGAGGCGAGCGCCTCGTCCCCCAACTGCTCCAGATGCCGGCACAACACCACAGACCCCCCGCCGGCAAGCGGCCCGTACAACCCGGCATTCAGCCCCTCCCAGGTGTCGTACGGCAGCCCGGACAGAATCCGCGACCCCGGCCCGGTGAGACCCAGCCCCGCCGCCTCCGCCCGAGCCCGCTCGACAACCTCCGCCCCACTGAACTCCCGCCCGGCCACGATCAACCCGGCCTCCTCGGGATCCACCGCCGCGAACGGCACGAACCGATCCCCCTGGCCGGGCACCTCCACGGCGTAATCGACGAAGCCGTCCGGCGGCTGCGGGAAGCGGCCGCCCAGCGGCCGCAGGGCGAGGGCGACCCGCTCCCCCCGGCAGGCCCTCGCGGCGGACAGCGTGTCCGGCCCGCTCACCACCACATCGGCCGCCGCCGGATTCCCGCCGACATCGGCGACCGCCCCCACCGACGCACACGCCAGCAGCCACACCGCGGTCTGCCAGTGCGCGGGCAGCAGCAGCGCGACCCGGTCGCCCGGTGCCGCGGACAGGTCGCCCTGGAGGAGATTCGCGGTCTTGGCCACCCAATTGGCGAAGGTGGCCACAGACAGTTCGACACGCTCGCCCGTGGCGTCGTCGTAGAAGGTCACCAGGGGGCGTCCGGGGTCCGCGGCGAGCGCGGAACGCAGCAGGTCGGCAGGGGTGCGGTCGGTGGCGTTCACCCGCGCAAGGGTACGCGGGCGACCGCTCGCGCACCCCTTGGTGGGGCCACCGGTTCGGAGGAACGAAAACCGACGGTCCGTCAATTCCGGGATGGACATATATGTATGACTATGTCCAATATCAGGAGCATGCGTGGATTCCTTGCCTCCTCGATCGCCTCCTCGATCGGCGTCGCCTGCGCGGCCGCCCTCGCCCTTCCGCTGACCCTGCCCGTCCCCGTGGCGACGGCGAGGGCCGCGCTCGGCGGCGCACGATCCGCGCCGGGGCCCGCCCGGCCCGACGCCCGAGGCAGCACCCAGTCGCTGCCCCTCGCCCCGCTGACCCCCCTCACCCGCGCCTTCGGCTCCACGGCCTCCGCGGCCCTCATGGAGCAGGGCCTGCCCCGCCGTGACGTACGGCCCTTCTCGATGGTCGGCGTCATCTGGGACAACCCGAACACCGAACTGCACGGCCATGTCCAGGTCCGCACCCGCGCGACCGGCAACGGCGTCTGGTCCGGCTGGCGCAGCCTGGAGACGCACAACGACGACGCGCCGGACCCCGGCACCGCCGAGCGCACCTCGGGCCACGTCCGCGGCTCCACCGCACCGCTGTGGGTGGGCGACTCGGACGCGGTGGAGGTCCGGGTCCGGGCCGAGGGCACAGGCCGTACCGAGGACCACTCCCCGAGCACCCGCGCCGTCCCGGCCGCAGCCGCCCTCCCCTCGGGCCTGCGTCTGGAACTCGTGGACCCCGGCGACCCGGACGACGGGGGCGACGAGGTCCCGATGCGTGGTACGGCGCCGCTCGTGCCGCACGGCAGCCAGGCCGGGCCTCCCGGTGCCGGGACCGGCAACTCGGAGTCGGCCGAGGCCCTGGCCTCGTCCACCGCCAACGCCGATCTCGTCCCGCTCGGCGCCACCGTGATCCCTGCACTGAGCAAGTCCGCGACCGAGCGGGAGATGCGGACACTGCGCGGAGACGAGTTGACGGCGAGTCAGCGCAAGAAGCCGCACATCGGCCCCCGCCCCCGCATCGTCACCCGCAGGGGCTGGGGTGCGGACGAGGATCTGCGCGAGAGGGGGTTCGCCTACACGAAGAAGGTCAAGGCGGCGTTCGTGCACCACACGTCGTCCGGCAACACCTACCGCTGTTCGCAGGCCGCCTCCGTCATCCGTGCCATCTACCGCTACCACGTTGTGAGCATGGGCTGGCGCGACATCGGCTACAACTTCCTCGTCGACAAGTGCGGAACCATCTACGAGGGCCGCGCCGGGGGAGTGGCGAAGGCGGTCAGGGGCGCTCACACTCTCGGTTTCAACAACAACAGCATGGGCATCGCCGTCATCGGCAACCTCAGCAAGAGCAAGCCGCCCGCGGCCGTCCTGAAGGCCATCGCCCGGCTCACGGCCTGGAAGCTGGGCCTCTTCGGTGCCAATCCGCGCGGAAAGACATATCTGAAGTCGAGCGGTGGCAATCTCTACCGAAAGGGTAAGAACGTCCGAATGAATGTGATCTCCGGCCACCGTGACGGCTACCCCACGGCCTGCCCGGGCTGGCAGCTCTACCGAAAGCTCGGCACGATCCGCTCCGCCGCGGCGCACTACCAGGGTCGCCGTTGAGCGACCGCCGGACTCCGCAAGGGAGTTGGGCACGGAGGAACACTTCATGCCACGGGGGCACCGGATGGAACCGCGGAACGCCGCACGGCCGTCGAAATCGCCACACGACGGTCTGCATAAACTGGCCGGCCGAAAGACAGTTCGGCCGGTCCCGGCAGGAAGCAGAGACGACAGGTGACAGAAGCGATCCTCCTGGTCGGCGGCAAGGGCACGCGGTTGCGCCCGCTCACGGTCCACACCCCGAAGCCCATGGTCCGCGCGGCCGGCGTCCCGTTCCTCACCCACCAGCTGGCGAGAGCGAGAGCCGCGGGGGTGGACCACATCGTCCTGGCCACCTCCTATCTGGCCGAGGTCTTCGAGCCGTACTTCGGCGACGGCTCGTCCCTGGGCCTGCGCATCGAGTACGTGACGGAGGAGGAGCCCCTCGGCACGGGCGGCGCCATCCGCAACGTCGCGTCGCGTCTGCACTCGGGCCCCGACGACCCGGTCCTCGTCTTCAACGGCGACATCCTCACCGGCCTGAACATCCGCGCCCTGGTCGACACTCACGAGAAGACGGGCGCCGACGTCTCCCTCCACCTGACCAAGGTCACGGACCCCCGCGCCTACGGCCTGGTTCCCACGGACGAGACCGGCCGTGTCCTCGCCTTCCTGGAGAAGCCGCAGACCCCCGAGGAGATCGTCACCGACCAGATCAACGCGGGGGCGTACGTCTTCCGCCGCTCGGTCATCGACACGATCCCCGCGGGCCGCCCGGTCTCGGTCGAACGCGAGACCTTCCCCGACCTCCTCGCGGCCGGGGCCCATCTGCAGGGCATGGTCGACTCGACGTACTGGCTGGACCTGGGCACCCCGGCGGCCTTCGTCCGCGGCTCCGCCGACCTCGTCCTGGGCCGCGCCCCGTCCCCCGCGGTCCCCGGCCGATGCGGCGACCGCCTGATCCTGCCGACGGCCAGGGTCGCCCCCGACGCCAAGCTGACGGGCGGCACGGTGGTGGGCGAGGGCGCGTTCGTGGCGGAGGGCGCGCGGGTCTTCGGCTCGACCATCCTGCCGGGCGCCGTCATCGAACCCGGCGCCGTCATCACCGACTCCCTCATCGGCACCCGAGCCCGCGTGGGCGAACGCTCGGTCCTGACCGGCACGGTCATCGGCGACGGCGCCGTCATCGGCGCCGACAACGAACTGCGGGACGGCGTACGGGTGTGGTGCGACGCACAGATCCCCGCGGGATCGGTGCGGTTCTCCTCGGACCAGTAGTGCCGCCCCGGGAGCGCCCCGCCCGGCTCTCACACGCGCGGCGCCCCCGTCACCGACATCACCAGTGAGTACAGCGAGGTGGTGGCCGTGATGAACAGCCGGTTGTTCTTCGGGCCGCCGAAGGCGATGTTGGAGACCGGCTCGGGCACGCGGAGCCGGCCGACGAGGGTGCCGTCGGGGTCGTAGCAGTGCACCCCGTCGGAGAGCGCGGCGGCCCACAGCCGGCCCTCGTCGTCGAAGCGGATGTTGTCGAAGTGGACGCCGTCGGCCGCCGTGGCGAAGACCTTTCCGCCGGACAGCGTGCCGTCCTCGCCGACGTCGAAGACGCGGATACGGGCGGCCCGGGTGTCGGAAACGTACAGCCGCCGCTCGTCCGGGGAGAGGATGACGCCGTTGGGTCCCTCGAACCCGTCGGCGGCGAGCTGTACCCGCCCGCTCACCGGGTCGATCCGGTACACGTTGCACGCGCCGATCTCCGACTCGGCGCGATGGCCCTCGTAGTCGCTGGTGATGCCGAAGTCCGGGTCGGAGAACCAGATCGTGCCGTCGGAGCGGACGACGGAGTCGTTCGGGCTGTTGAGGCGCTTGCCGTCGTAGCGGTCGGCGAGGACGGTGACCGAACCGTCGGGCTCGGTGCGGGTGACGCGGCGGTTGCCCTGCTCGCAGCTCACCAGCCGGCCCTGCCGGTCGAGCGTGTTGCCGTTGACGTGACCGGCCGGGGCGCGGAAGACGGTGACGGCGCCGGTGGCCTCGTCCCAGCGCAGCATGCGGTCGTTCGGGATGTCGCTCCAGATCAGCTGGCGCCAGGCGGGCAGATACAGCGGGCCCTCGGCCCAGCGGCAGCCGTCGTACAGCACCTCCAGCCGGCTGTCGCCGTTCGTACACCGTCCGGTCCGGAAGCGGTCGTCCAGGATCTCGTACAGGTCCTTGACGATGATGCCTGACATGGTTCCCCCAGAGGGATATCGATCAGAATGAAATTCAACGTAACATGCACTCTGCTGAATCAGATATGGTTTCCATATGAAGCGAGTGGATGACATCGACCGACGGCTGATCGCGCTGCTCCAGCGGGACGCCGCGCAGTCCTACGCTGCGCTGGGCAAGGAGGTCGGCCTGTCGGCGGGCGCCGCCCACGAGCGGGTGCGCAAGCTGCGTGAGCAGGGGGTCATCCGGACCACGACGGTCGACGTCGACCCCGGTGCGCTCGACCGCGGAGTGCTCGCCTTCGTCCATGTCGACGCCGGCGCGTGGATGGGGGAGCGGGGCGATGCCTTCGCCGCCGTACCGGAGATCCAGGAGGCACACGTCATCGCGGGCAGCGCGGCCGTACTGGTGAAGGTGCGGACCGCCACCACCGAACAGCTCCAGGACGTGCTGCGACGCCTGTACGCGATCGAGGGGGTCAGCGGGACGCACGCGACGGTGGTCCTGGAGACGTTCTTCGAGCGGCCGGTGAACGCGGGCTGATCCGTTCGCGGCGTCAGAGCCGACCGATGTCGGTCTTCGGCATCTTCGGCATCCGCCGCGCCGGCGTACGCCCACTCAGCAGAATGAGCCGCGCGGCCCGATGCCGCTGCCCCGCATACGGCTCCAACAACTCCAGCATCGCCGCATCATCCGCATCCCGATCTCCCGCCAGCGCCCACCCCACGATGCCCGGCAGATGCAGGTCCCCGACGGTCACGGCGTCCGGCGCCCCATGACTGCGCTGCACGGTCTCCGCCGACGTCCACGGGCCGATCCCCGACACGAGCTCCAACCGCGCCTGCGCGGCCGCCGGTTCCATCCCGACCGCCTCCTCCAGACGTGCGGCGACCCGCACGGCACGCAGGATGGTCGAGGCCCGCTTGTTGTCGACCCCGGCCCGGTGCCACTCCCACGACGGGATCAGGGCCCACGTCCGCGGGGCCGGCATCACCCACAGCCGCCCGCCGGCCGCGGGCCCCGGCGCCGGCTCCCCGTACTTGCGCACCAGCAGCCGCCACGCCCGGTACGCCTCCCCGGTCGTGACCTTCTGCTCCAGAATCGACGGGATCAGCGACTCCATCACCAGCCCGGTCCGCGTCAGCCGCAGCCCCGGCCGCCGATGCGCCGTGTGCGCCACCAGCCGGTGCCGCGGCACGAACGCATCCGGCTCGTCCGCGCCCCCCAGCAGCTCCGGCAACTGCTCCAGCAGCCACTCGGCCCCGGGCCCCCAGGCCTCCCCACGGACCTCACCTCCACAGACGGAGACCCGCAGAGTCCCGGGCCCGCCGGGAGTCAGACTGGCCCGCCAGACGGACCCGTCGGGCATGGCACCGAACGTCGGATCCCCGCCACCACGCCGAAGCGGCCCCAGCACGAGCCCGAGATCCAACGGCCCGTCCGGTACGACGGTCCGCACCCGTCCGGGCGCCACGGCCTGCCGAGGCACCCCACCCCGCGCGGGCACGGCAACATGCCCACCGCGCACGGTCGTACGGGTGGGCCGGGGAGAGAACCGTCCTGCCACAGCTGAGTTCCTGGAGTATCGGGGGGATGCCCTACGAGACTAGGCGGTACATGCGACCACGAGTGTCAATAACGCTCCCAAGGGGCGCGGGGAACTGCGCGACCAGCCCCCACTCACCCGTAGCCGCGCACGAACCCAGAATCCCCCAAGCCGTAGGCACCCGGCGCACCCGGCGGAGCGTCACCGCACCTCGACAAAAGCGTCAGCGTCCCGCTCCGGCCGAGGCCGAGGCTCCTCCGCCGGATGCCCGACCGCCACGGCCCCCATCGGATCCCAGTTCTCGGGCAACCCGAGAACCCCCCGCACGACATCCCGGCAGAACATCGTCGAAGAAACCCATGCGGACCCCAACCGCTCCCCGGCCAGCGCAACCAGGAAGTTCTGCACCCCCGCTCCCGCGGCGACCACGAACATCTCCCGCTCCGCCCCGTCCCGCCGCGCGTCCCCGTACGCGTGCGACCCGTCCATCACCAGACACGGCACCACCAGATACGGCGCTTTCCGCAGCACATCCCCGCGCCGCACCCGCTTGGCGATGGACTCCTCGCTCTTGCCGTCCCGCCGCAGATCGGCGATCCAGGCCTCGCGCATGGCGTCCAGCAGCCCGGTCCGCGCGTCCTGCGACTCCAGCAGCACGAAACGCCAAGGCGTCGTGTGATGCGGCGCCGGCGCGGTCACGGCCGCGGCGACCGCCCGCCGTACGGCACCGGGGTCGACAGGCTCGTCGGTGAAGGCCCGCACGGTACGCCGCTGGGTCACCGCCGTCCGTATCGCCTCGGACGTCCCCAGCCGGAACATGTCGTCGCGCCCGCCGCGCACCATGGCCCGCGCCCCCTCTCCGTCGTCCGGGGCCACCACGTGCGGCAGTCCGCGCACGACGGCGACGGGCAGCCCGGCGGCCTTGCCCTTGACCAGATCACCGGCGGCGGCCAGCTCGTCGGCCGTCGCCACCACCGTCGCGCTGAGCGGATTGCCGTACGCGTCCGTGCCCCCGCGCAGATCGTCGAGCACGTGCACCCCGGCGGCGCCGATGGCGACATCCGTGAGCCCCGAGCGCCAGGGCCGCCCGAAGGTGTCGGTGACGACGACCCCGACGTTGACGCCGAGGGCGTCCCGCAGCCCCTCCCGGATCGCCCGGGCGGACGCGTCAGGATCCTCGGGCAGCAGCAGCACCGTGCCGGAAGGGGTGTTGGAGGCATCAACACCTGCCGCGGCCATCACCAGCCCCTGCCGGTTCTCGACGATCCGCAGGGCCCCGCGCCGCGCAACCACTCGCACGGTCTCGGCATCGATCGCGGCCTCCCGGTCGGTCGCCTCGACGACCCGCCCCTCCGCCTTGGACACGATCTTCGAGGTGACGAGCAGCACGTCCCCGTCGACCAGCCCGGGCTCGGCGGCAGCGATCAACTTGGCGACGTCGTCCCCCGGCACGACCTCAGGAAGCCCGCCCACGGCCCAGACCCGATACCCGGCGCTCACGGCACCCGCACCTCCTCCGCCAGTGCCAGTGCCTCGCGTGCCATCCGGGCGGTCGCCTCGATGTCGGTCATCATCAGCGGTACGGCCCGGCACCGGATCCCGGCGGCCTCGACCCGGTCCACGACGCCCGCGTCCACGGTGTCGACGAGCCAGCCGTCGAGCAGACCCGAGCCGTAGTGCTCGGCCACCGCCGCGGCCGTCGACTCCACGCCGACCGCCGCGAGCACCTTGTCGGCCATGCCCCGCACGGGTGCGTCCCCGACGATGGGGGAGAGGCCGACGACGGGCACCCCGGCCTCGGCGATCGCCTCACGGATGCCGGGCACGGCGAGGATAGTGCCGACGGAGACCACCGGGTTCGAGGGCGGGAACAGCACCACGTCCGCCTCCGCGATCGCCTCCAGCACACCCGGCGCCGGCTTCGCCTGTTCCGCCCCGACGGGCACGACCGCCTCGGCCGGCACCGAGGCCCGCAGCCGCACCCAGTACTCCTGGAAGTGCACCGCCCTGCGCTCACCGTCGACCTCGACGGCCACATGCGTCTCGACCCGGTCGTCCGTCATGGGAATCAGCCGCACGCCCGGCTTCCACCGGTCGCACAACGCCTCCGTCACCGCGCTCAGCGGATACCCGGCGCCGATCATCTGCGTCCGCACGATGTGCGTGGCGAAGTCCCGGTCGCCGAGCCCGAACCACTCCGGCCCCACGCCGTACGCCGCGAGCTCCTCCTTGAGGTGGAAGGTCTCGTCGGCCCGCCCCCAGCCCTGCTCCTCGTTGATACCGCCGCCGAGCGTGTACATCACCGTGTCGAGGTCCGGGCAGACCTTCAGTCCGAAGAGGTGGATGTCGTCCCCGGTGTTGCCGATGACGGTGATGTCCGCGTCCGGCACGGCCTTCTTCAGACCACGCAGGAACCGGGCACCGCCGATGCCGCCTGCCAGAACCACAATGCGCATGGGCCAAGTCTTACAGGCGGGTACGACAACGCGTCAGGCGGTTACGGCGTCCACCCCGTCGTACGCCACGGGCGCCGCCGTGCAGGCCGTGTGCATCGGCATCTCCGTCAGGCCCGGGTAGTAGACGTGCAGGCTGACCGCCGGCTCCAGCGCGTCGTTGACCACCTCGTGCACATAGCCCGGAGCGAACACCCGCTGTGCGCCCGCGCCCAACGCGCGCGTGCCCCGCTCGGTGCGCTCGGTCAGCGTGCCCTCCAGGACGGTCAGCACACCGGAGGAGCGGCCGTGGTCGTGCAGCCCGCTGCCCTGGCCGGGCACCCAGGACAGCAGCCACACCTCGTAGCCCGGCCCGGTGCGCAGCCGGTGGTACCAGCGTGTCGTCGCGTCGTACTCGACGAGGTGCTCCCACTGGGAGCGGTCGGCGGCGATGGACCTGGCCAGGCCCACGAACTCGGCAACGGTGGCCGGGTGCTCGCGAGGCGGCTGCAGCAGGTGCTGGACTTCGAGGATGTCGCCGGCGATCTGGAGGTCGTTGTCGCTGTTCATAAGGGGTGTGCGGTTCCTCAGTGAAAGAAGGTCAGAGGGAACGGGAGCCCCGTCACGGACGACAGGGCCACAGCCGGAGCAGGTATGGCTCAACAGCTGGAACAGCAACAACAGCTACAGCGAGCGCGGGCAGCACCGTGGGACCCGGCGGTGCGGGTCGAGGTGAGCGCCAAGTTCGCGAGCATGCCCACAAGGACAGCGGTTCACTCCTTCACTGTCAACTCGACGCCCGGTATGTGGGACATGGTTCACCTCATCCGGTTCATGTCGGAGGTGAAAGGTTTGTGCATGCGCCGCCCGGGACACATGGCGCTCAAACCCTCGTTGCGGTCCTGTGATCCGACTGTGATCCGGTTTGCTTCGAGGTGCGCGTGGAACGAGATCGGATCTGCGGGCGTCCTTCCCCGTACAGGCTCTGCGCGGGGGCGAAGGCCCTTCCGGGCCTCGTCTGCATGTCAAGGTTTATGCCGATTTGAACACTTTCCGCATGGCCTTGGTTCCGCAGAGTGAATAAGGGGCTCAATAGCAGATCTCGGCTTGACTCGCCCGGAGCAGCACACTTGTAATTTCACTCGTGTCGTTCAGCCGGAATCGGTAACGGCTACATCACGGGGACGCGAAAGACAGACGAGGGGCGCACATGACCGAGCTGGTGCAGCAACTGCTGGTCGACGACGCGGACGAGGAACTCGGCTGGCAGGAGCGCGCGCTGTGCGCCCAGACCGACCCCGAGTCCTTCTTCCCCGAGAAGGGCGGCTCCACCCGTGAGGCCAAGAAGGTCTGCCTGGCCTGTGAAGTCCGCTCCGAGTGCCTCGAATACGCCCTTGCCAACGACGAGCGCTTCGGGATCTGGGGCGGACTGTCCGAGCGTGAACGGCGCCGCCTGAAGAAGGCCGCAATCTGACTGGGCGGCCGACACCCTCACACAACCGAAACACAATCGAACGGCCCGTCGCAGGTGGGGTTATCCACAGGCGGCGGGCCGCCGTGATGTCCAGCCGATAGTGTGGTCGCTCGTCCGAGACGCCTCGCTGCCCCCACGGGGCACAGACGTCCACCGCAGTCCATCGAACCGGGGCCCGTACCTCGATGTCCGTGCACAGCCACACGGCAGCCCACCAAGACCTCGCTGCCACACCAGAGTTTCCGCGTCACGTGGTGACGGCGGTCGTCGTCTCCCACGACGGCGCCCGCTGGCTGCCCGACGCGCTCGCCGGGCTGCTCGGCCAGGAGCGCCCCGTTCAGTACGCCGTGGCCGCCGACACCGGCAGTGCGGACGACTCCGCCCAGCTGGTCACCGAGGCACTCGGCGCCGACCGCGTCCTGCACCTCGCCCGGCGCACCGGCTTCGGCCAGGCCGTCGAGGAGGCGGAACGCAGCGCGCCCGTCCTGACCCCGGACGAGCTGCCCTATCTGAAGCGGCCCAGCGGCTGGGACCCGGTCACCCGCTCCTGGCGCGACGACGCGTACGACATGCCGGAACTCCCGCACGGCGAGCCGGTCCAGTGGCTGTGGCTGCTGCACGACGACTGCGCCCCCGAACCAGATGCCCTGGCCCAGCTGCTGCGCGTCGTGGAGAACGAACTCGAGCTCGGCCGAGACGACGTGGCCGTCGTGGGCCCCAAGCTCCGCGGCTGGTACGACCGCCGCCAGCTCCTGGAGGTCGGCGTCACCATCGCCAACTCCGGCCGCCGCTGGACCGGCCTGGACCGCCGCGAGCAGGACCAGGGACAGCACGACCACGTCCGGACGGTGCTGTCCGTCTCCTCCGCCGGCATGCTGATCCGACGCGACGTCTTCGAACAGCTCGGCGGCTTCGACAACCGACTGCCGCTGATGCGTGACGACGTCGACCTGTGCTGGCGGGCCACCGCCGCCGGCCACCGTGTCCTCGTCGCCCCCGAGGCGGTCGTACGACACGCCGAGGCCGCCTCCCGCGAGCGCCGCACCGTCGACTGCTCGGGCCGCACCGTCGCCTCCCCGCACAAGGTCGACAAGGCCGGCGCCGTCTACACCCTCCTGGTGAACACGCGTACGGCCGCGCTGCCCTGGGTGCTGGTGCGCCTCGTGCTCGGCACGCTGCTGCGGACCGTCGCCTACCTCGTCGGCAAGGTCCCGGGGCAGGCGGTCGACGAGATCCGCGGTCTGCTGGGCACGCTGCTGCGCCCCGAGCGGATCATCGCCGGACGACGCAGGCGCGGCGCGCCGCAGATCGACAAGGGCGAGCTGCGCGCCCTGTTCCCGCCGCCCGGCGCGACCATACGGGCCACCGTCGAGCAGGCCGCGGGCGACCTCGTCGGCCGCTCCGACCCCGAGGTGACCTCCGGCGCCGGACGGCACGGCGGCGCGGTCGAGTCCGGGCCCGGCGGCGACGATGCCGACTTCCTGGAGATCGAGCAGTTCGCCCGCCTCAAGCGCATCGGCCGCAAGCCCGGCCCGATGCTCTTCCTGGTGCTGCTGTTCGTCTCCCTGGTCGCCTGCCGCGCACTGCTCGGCGGCGGCGCGCTCGCGGGCGGCGCCCTGCTGCCCGCCCCTGCCCACTCCAGCGAGCTCTGGTCGCGCTACCTCGACTCCTGGCACGCGGTGGGCGCCGGCGGCACCCCGTCCGCGCCGCCGTACCTCGCGATCATCGCGCTGCTCGCCTCCGTGCTGTTCGGCTCGACCGGGCTCGCGGTCACGGTCCTGCTCGTGTGCTCGGTGCCGCTGGCCGGCGTCACCGCGTACTTCGCCTCCCGCCCGCTCGTCGAGTCCCGTCTGCTGCGCGCGTGGGCCGCCGTCGTCTACGCCTTCCTGCCGGCCGCCACGGGCGCGCTCGCGGGCGGCCGCGTCGGCACCGCCGTACTGGCCGTGCTGCTGCCGCTCATCGCGCGCGCGGGCATCGCCGCCAGCGGCCTCGCGAACAACTCGGGCACGCCCGGCAGTTGGCGCGCCACCTGGGCGTACACACTGCTGCTGACGATCACCACGGCGTTCACGCCGATCGTGTGGCCCGTCGCGCTGGTCCTCGGCCTCGCGCCGGTGGCCGTGCGGCGCACCGACATCACCGCCCACGGCCTGCGCTTCCTGGCCCAGCTCGGCACGCCCCTGTTGGTCCTCGCACCCTGGTCGCTGTCGCTGCTCCCGTTCGGCTTCTTCAAGGAGGCCGGCCTCGACTACGGCCCCTCGGCCGCCTCCGCCCTCGACCTGCTCGGCATGAGCCCCGGCGGCCCGGGCACGGTCAGCGGGCTGATGCTCATCGGCATCGTCCTGGCCGCGCTGGCCGCCCTGCTGCGCTCGGAGCGCCAGTTCGGAATCTGGACGGCCTGGGCGGTCGCCCTGGTGGGCCTCGTCTTCGCGGTCCTGTCCAACGGCTCGACCTGGGCCGGCCCGGCAACCCTCGTCTACGGCCTCGCCCTCCTGACCGCCGCCGTCCTCGGCGCCGACGGTGCACGCGCACGCGTGGCCGAGCAGAGTTTCGGCTGGCGCCAGCCCGTGGCCGCACTCATAGCCTTCGCCGCGCTCGCGGGCCCGCTGGTCATCGCCTTCGGCTGGATGATCCGCGGCGCCGACGGACCGGTCGAGCGGCAGGACCCCGTGCAGGTCCCCGCGTTCGTCGCCGAGGAGAGCGGCACCCGCGACCAGGCACGCACGCTCGTGCTCGACAGCGACTCCACGGCCCGCGTCGGCTACACGCTGGTGCGCGGCTCCGGCGCCCGTCTCGGTGACGCCGAGATCGCCGCGGCCGACGGCGAGAACGCCAGGCTGGACAAGGTCGTCGCCAACCTCGTCGCCGGCTCCGGCGCCGACCAGGCCGACCAGCTCGGCAAGTTCGCCGTCCGCTATGTCCTCGTCCGCAAGGGCGGCGCGCCCCGCGAGGTCACCCGCGTCCTGGACGCCACGCCCGGCCTCTCCCGCCTGAGCCAGCAGGGCGGCAGCGCCCTGTGGCGGGTCGACCAGGAGGTCGCGCGGGCCGCCATCGTCCCCGCCTCCGGCTCCGGCACGGCGCAGCCCGTCGCCGCCGGACCCGTCGAGATCCACACGACGGTCCCGTCCGGCTCCGGCAGCCGCGTACTGCGCCTCGCCGACACCGCCGCCGAGGGCTGGACGGCCACCCTGGACGGCAG
This sequence comes from Streptomyces sp. NPDC001157, assembly GCF_053598255.1. NCBI lineage: Bacteria > Bacillati > Actinomycetota > Actinomycetes > Kitasatosporales > Streptomycetaceae > Streptomyces > Streptomyces sp. NPDC001157. The sequence goes on along the minus strand of NZ_JBSFJW010000035.1, from coordinate 18,399 downwards.
GCCGCTCACCCGCACCACGGTCGACGGCTGGGCCCAGGGCTTCCAACTCCCCGCCTCCGGCGGCAAGTTGGACGTCACCTACGAGGACCCGATCACCCACACCGCCTGGCTCTGGGCGCAGGGCTTCCTGGCCGTCGTCCTCGTCGTCCTGGCCCTGCCCGGCCGGCGCCGCGACGTCGACGACGACCTCCCCGAGGAGCCGGCCGTACCCGCCGAGGCCGTCGCCGGCGAGGGCCGCCGCGCCCGCCGCCTGCGCGCCCAGGCGGAGGCCGAGACCGAAGAAGCGGCCCAGAGCGAGGAGTTCCCGTCTCCTCCTCCGGAGGAGACACCGGTGGCGGTCCCGCACCAGCAGTCCTACGGCGAGTGGGATGCCGCGGGCTACCAGGGCACCGACTACGGCACCTACGGCAACGAGCAGTACCAGGGCACCCAGCAGTACCCGGCGGGCACCTACGACCAGACGTACCAGGCGGACCCGTACCAGGGCGGCCAGTACGACCCGTACGCGTACGGCGGCCAGAACCAGGGCTCGTACGACCAGACCGCGTACGACCCGTCGTACCAGCAGGGCTACGACCCGACGTACGACCCGTCGCAGCCGCACCCGCACGCCCCTGAGCGCCCCGACGGGAGTCAGCAGTGAACCGCACCACCCTCTCCCTGATCGCCGGCACGGCCGCGCTCGCCGCCGTCACGGGCTTCGCCTCGCTCACCGCGCCGGGCGCCTCCCCCGCGGACACCGCCAAGGCGGCCGCCGAACTCCCCGTGGAACGCACCACGTTGCTGTGCCCGCAGCCCAGCACCTCGGACCTCGCCGACACGTCGTACACGTCCTTCACGCCCGTCACGAAGGGCACGGGAAGCGACGGCACGGCCCAACTCCAGTCCGCCACCGAGCAGTCGGCCGACGGAACGGGCGGCAGCGGCAAGACGGACGGCAAGACGGACGGAAAGAAGAGCGGCAAGAAGAAGGCCGGCAAGCCGAAGACCGACAAGCCGGTCCTCACGCCCAAGGAGCCCGGCAAGCCCGTCACGGGCGACACCGCGGGTTCCGACACACCCGCGCTCGTCGGCACCGCCGAGGGCAGGTTCGCGCCCGGCTGGGCGGTGCAGGAGACCACCGAGGTCGCCGCGGGCACCGGACGCGGCCTCCAGGGCGTCAACTGCACCGCGCCGGACACCGAGTTCTGGTTCCCGGGCGCCAGCACGGACGCCGCCCGCACCGACTACGTCCACCTCACCAACCCGGACGACTCCGCCGCCGTCGTCGACATCGAGCTCTACGGCAAGGACGGCGCCCTCAAGTCGACCGTGGGGGAGGGCATCACGGTCGCACCGCACTCCAGCGACCCGGTCCTGCTGTCCACGCTCACCGACGAGAAGCAGACCGACCTCACCGTGCACGTGAACGTCCGCAGCGGACGCGTGGGTGCCGCCGTGCAAGCCCTCGACGACAAGGTCGGCGGCGACTGGCTGGCCGCGTCCACGGACCCGGCGGGCAGCCTCGTCGTGCCCGGCATCCCCAAGGACGCCACGTCCGTGCGCCTGATCGCCTTCACGCCCGGCGACGCGGACGCCGACCTGAAGCTGCGGCTCGCCTCCCCGTCCGGACAGATCACGCCCGCCGGGAACGAGACACTGCACGTGAAGGCGGGGATGACCACCGGGGTCGACCTCGGCCCCGTCACGCGCGGCGAGGCGGGCTCCCTGGTCCTCACGCCCACCGACAAGTCCGTGCCGGTGGTCGCCGCGCTGCGCGTCGTACGGGGCAAGGGCGGCAAGCAGGAGACGGCGTTCATCCCGGCCACCAGCCCGGTGGGCACGCGCGCGACGTCCGCCGACAACAGCGGAAAGGGCACCACGCTGTCCCTGGCCGCCCCCACCCGCACCGCCCAGGTGAAGGTCACCGCGTCCGCCGGCAGCGAAGGCGGCACCGCTGTCTCGAAGACGTACACGATCAAGGCCGGCACCACCCAGGACATCGACGCCCCGGTCCCGAGCGGCCTCCAGGGCACCTACGCCCTGACGGTGGAGCCCCTGTCGGGCGGCCCGGTGTACGCGGCGCGGACGCTGTCTGCGACGGAGGAGGGAGTCCCGGGCTTCACGGTCCAGACACTGCCGGACGACCGAGGGACGGTGGCGGTACCGGAGGCGGACCAGGACTTGTCGGTACTGCAGAAGTAGCTGTTGCTGGTGAGCGCCGGCCGCGGTTTGATCCTTTCAGCCCGTCCGGCGTTTGAGGACGAGGCCGTTCAGGCCGAAAGGGGGGCTGGGGGCGCCAGCCCCCAGCACGGCCACACCACCGCCGGGTGTACAAAACCGCCGCTCAGTCCTCCCCGTACCGCGGATCCACCGTCTCCGGAGTGAGCCCCAGCAGCTCGGCCACCTGCTCGACAACCACCTCGTGCACCAGAGCCGCCCGCTCGTCCCGCCCCTTCGTGCGGATCTCCACCGGCCGCCGATAGACGACCACCCGTGCAGGCCGCCCCTCCCGGGCGGGAATCGTGCCCCCCAGCGGCACCGCCTCGTCGCTCCAGGCCTCGGCCGGGCCGTCCAGACGCGGCACCTCGAGGACGAGGAAATCGATCTCGGCGAGCTGCGGCCACCGCCGTTCCAGCCGCTCCACGGAGTCCTGCACCAGATCCGCGAACGCCTCGGCACGGCTCGCGGCGAGCGGCACCTGGGGCGGCGCGATCGGGCCGCGCATGCCCCGGCCGTGGCGATCACGACGGCGGGGCCCGGGGCGGGCGGCACGGGGCGGTACGGGCTTGTCCATCACTGGTGAAGCGTAGTCCCCGCCGAGACCGCACACCGTGCCCCACTCGGCCGCCCGGAGTACCTCGGACCCCGCTGGACGGCATGTCGCAGGATGACCATTCCAGCCAAGGTTGGGCTCGTTTCCGTATCTCTACGAGACCGACGATCTTGGGGCAATTGACGGTGTTTGTACGGTGTGTTGATCGGGCGAAGAGGAGCGGAACGCCGTGTGAATGCGCGTACGCGCAGGTCAGCCGGGTGTTCCAAAGGAGGTGTGTGGGGTGTTTCACAGTACGACACGGTGGAGTGACCTGGGGGAGAGTCGTCGCGGCCCGCTCAAGAGTGCGGTACCGTCCAACGTCGTGAGCCCTGTACGTCGCTGTTCGCGCACCGCTTGCGGCCGTCCCGCCGTCGCGACGCTGACGTACGTCTACGCCGACTCGACCGCGGTCCTCGGCCCGCTCGCCACCTACGCCGAACCCCACTGCTACGACCTGTGCGCCGAGCACTCCGAGCGCCTCACCGCCCCGCGCGGCTGGGAGGTCGTCCGGCTGCTCGACGGCTCCGCTCCGGCCCGCCCCAGTGGCGACGACCTGGAAGCGCTTGCCAACGCGGTGCGCGAGGCGGCCCGCCCCCAGGAGCGGGCGGCAGGCGCCGGTGGTGGCGGGGCGCGCACGGCGGACCCGATGGAGGTCGCGCGGCGCGGACATCTGCGGGTACTGCGGTCTCCGGACAACTGAGCACTGCTTCCCGTCCCCCGTTCAGCCCAGTGGTGCACACTCGTTGACGTGGCCTTGGCGTGGACACGACCATCCCGTGACCCGACCGGCGGGAAATCGCTTTCTGCATGCCGGAATCCGGGGAGGCGCTGGTGTACGTCCAGCCGGGGAAGCGCACCTGGCGGGCCTGACAGGGCTTCTCGCGGCCGTTCTGGTCGCCTGGCTCGCCTACCGCATGCCGCTCGACCAGAGGCTCTCCAGCGCCGCCCAGGGAGCCGTCTTCGACCTCTTCCCCATCCTGTGGATCGTGGTCAACGCCCTGTGGGTGTACCGGATGACCGTCCGCACCCGGCACTTCGACGTCCTGCGCCGCTCCTTCGGGCGGCTGTCGGACGACCCGCGCGTCCAGGCGCTCTGTCGCGTTCTGCTTCGGCGCGCTCCTGGAGGCCCTCGCCGGATTCGGTGCGCCGGTCGCGATCTGCTCAGTGATGCTCGTCGCCCTCGGCTTCGATCCCGTTCGCGCCGCGGTCGTCGCGCTCGTCGCCAACACGGCGCCCGTCGCCTTCGGGGCGATGGGCACACCGGTCGTGACGCTCGCGCAGGTGACGGGGCTGCCGCTGGACTCCGTGGCCTCCGTGGTGGGGCGTCAAACGCCGCTGCCGGCCCTGGTGGTGCCGCTCGTCCTGGTCCGGCTGGTGGACGACCGCGCGGCCTGCGCGCGGCCGGGGTGCCCGCCCTGGTGTGCGGAGTCGCCTTCGCTGTCGCCCAGTTCGCCGCCTCCAACTACGTCTCCGCACAACTCGCCGACATCGGCGCCTCCTTGGCGGGCGCGGGCGCCCTGGTCGCCGTACCGCACGCGCGCGTGCCCGCCATGGCGTCGGTACGCGCGCGTGCGTGCTGACCGGCGCGCGCAGCGAGGAACTGGACGAGGAGGACCCGCGGCGCGAGGTCCTGCGCGCGTACGCCCCGTAGGCACTGATCGTCGCGATCTTCTCGGTCGCGCAGATCCCGGCGGTCAAGAACGGGCCGGCCCGGGGGACCCGGACGTACGACCGGCCGTTCCTCGATGTCGCCGGGCCGGACGGGAAGCCGGTCGGCGGCAATGTCTTCACCTGGCCGATCGTGTCGACGGGCGGCACGCTCGTGCTGCTCGCCGGCATCCGCACGGTGGTCGTACTCGGCGTGCACGCATGCGTGGCGGTCAAGGAATGGCTCGCGACCGTGCACGAGCTGAGGTTCGCGATCCTGACCGTGACGTCCGTGCTGGCACTCGCGTACGTCATGAACCTCTCCGGGCAGGCCGGCACGATCGGCCACTTCGTGGCGGCGGCGGGAGCCGGACTGGCCTTCCTGTCACCCGTCCTGGGCTGGTTCGGGGTGGCGGTCTCCGGCTCGGACACCTCGGCCGACGCACTCTTCGGAGCCCTGCAGGTGACCGCGGCCCGCGAGGGGGATCTGCTGCGCAAGGTGCTGCCCTGACCCGTCCCGGCTCTTCCCGGTTTCTCACCCGGCTCTGACCTGAGGGTTACGGCTGGGAGTCCACTCGGAGTCCGCACGGCGCACGGCCAACCGGTACGGGTAGTTTGAGGCGACCGATAGGACTTCAGGAGGGTTGGCCGTGGCTGCTGATCTGTCGCAGATCGTGAAGGCGTACGACGTACGCGGGGTCGTCCCGGACCAGTGGGACGAGCCGCTGGCCGAGCTCTTCGGGGCCGCCTTCGTCCAGGTGACCGGGGCGGACGCGATCGTGATCGGCCACGACATGCGGCCGTCGTCGCCGGGCCTGTCGCGTGCGTTCGCGCGCGGGGCGGCCGCACAGGGCGTCGACGTGACCGAGATCGGTCTGTGCTCGACCGACCAGCTGTACTACGCCTCGGGCGCCCTGAACCTGCCGGGCGCGATGTTCACGGCCTCGCACAACCCGGCGCAGTACAACGGCATCAAGCTGTGCCGGGCGGGCGCGGCGCCGGTGGGCCAGGACACGGGCCTGTCCCGGATCCGCGAACTGGCCGAGCAGTGGAGCGAGTCGGGTGCCCCCGAGCCGGTCGCCGAGCCGGGAACCATCACCTCGCGCGACACGTTGTCGGACTACGCGGCCCATCTCCGCTCCCTCGTCGACCTGACCAACATCCGCCCCCTGAAGGTCGTCGTCGACGCGGGCAACGGCATGGGCGGCCACACCGTCCCCACGGTCTTCGAGGGCCTGCCCCTGACCCTCGTACCCATGTACTTCGAACTCGACGGCACGTTCCCGAACCACGAGGCGAACCCGCTGGACCCGGCGAACCTCGTCGACCTGCAGCAGCGTGTGCGCGAGGAGTCCGCCGACCTGGGCATCGCCTTCGACGGCGACGCGGACCGCTGCTTCGTCGTCGACGAGCACGGCGACCCGGTCTCGCCGTCCGCCATCACGGCCCTGGTGGCCGCGCGCGAGCTGGCAAGGAACGGCGGCAAGGGCGTGATCATCCACAACCTGATCACGTCCTGGTCGGTCCCCGAGGTGGTTCGCGAACACGGCGGCACGCCGGCCCGCACCCGAGTCGGCCACTCCTTCATCAAGGCCGAAATGGCGAAGTCGGGCGCGATCTTCGGCGGCGAGCACTCGGCCCACTACTACTTCAAGGACTTCTGGAACGCCGACACGGGCATGCTGGCCGCCCTCCACGTCCTCGCGGCCCTCGGCGGCCAGGAGGCCCCGCTCTCCACCCTGACCGCCGAGTACGACCGCTACGTGGGCTCCGGCGAGATCAACTCCACGGTCGCCGACCAGGCCGACCGCCTGGCGGCCATCAAGGCGGCGTACGGCGCCCGCGAGGACATCGCCCTCGACGAACTCGACGGCCTGACGGTCACCTCCACCGACTGGTGGTTCAACGTCCGCCCCTCCAACACGGAACCCCTGCTCCGCCTGAACGCGGAGGCCAGGGACGAGGCCACGATGACAAAGATCCGGGACGAGGCCCTGGCCATCATCCGAGCCTGACGCATTCCAGACCGCCGGGCGGCGCTGGTCTCCCAGCCCGTACGGCGTTCACGTTTCGGCCGGGCAGGCGCTTTCAGCCGTACGGCGTTCAAGTTTTGGCCGGGCAGGCGCTTTCAGCCCGTCCGGCGTTTGAGGACGAGGCCGTTCAGGCCGATCGGGGTCCAGGGGGCGGAGCCCCCTGGCGGGGCCGCAGGGGCAGCGCCCCTGGGACGGGACGGGTAGGGGCGGCGGGGGCGACAGCATCCCTCAGCGGCCCAGCAGCAGGGGCTCCCACAGCCCCCCGACCCGACCCCGTTCCAACCCCGGCACCCCGCCCCCCACGGCGGTACGCTGACCAGGCACATCCGCACACGCACACACGCGCACCTCCCCCGAAGGGACACACCCATGCCGCTCGAAGCCGGCCTCCTGGAGATCCTCGCCTGCCCGGCCTGCCACGCCCCGCTCAAGGAGCAGGAAACCAAGGGGCAGGAAACCGGCGACCAGGAAACCGAGCTGATCTGCACGGGCAAGGACTGCGGCCTGGCCTACCCCATCCGCGACGGCATCCCCGTCCTGCTCGTCGACGAGGCCCGCCGCCCCGCGTAAGGCCGAGCCCCGCCACCCGCGCGAGAGGGCACTCGCACAAGCCACCCGCGCGAGAAGGCACTCGCACAAGCCACAAACGCAAAAGGGCACCCGCGCAACAAGCCCCCGCCGCGCGTACGACCCCGGCGCGCACACAAAGACCCCCGGCGCTCGGAGGCTGCCGCCCATGCTCGACGAATCGCTGCTCGACACTCCCGAGGCCCTCTCGGAGGCCGACCGCCGCGGCCTGCTCCGCGGCGCCGCCGAGGCAGGCGCCCGCGTCCGCACAGCCGCCCGGCACGCCGCAGAGGCCGGTGTGAACGACCTCAAGCCCGACGGCCGCCCCCGCGCGGTCCTCATCGCGGGCCCCGGCGCCGCAGCGATCTGCGCCGCCGACCTCCTCGGCACGCTCGCCGGCCCCGGCAGCCCCGTCATCCGGCTCGCCCCCACCGGCGTGGCCCCCGCCGCCGGCGCCCTGCGCTGGGAGCTCCCGGGCTGGGCCGGGAGCGTCGACCTGCTCCTGATCACCACCCCCGACGGCACCGAACCGGGCCTGTCCCTGCTCGCCGACGCGGCCTACCGCCGCGGCTGCACGGTCGTCGCAGTCGCCCCAGCCCGCACCCCGCTCACCGAGGCGGTGGAAGGCGCCCACGGCCTCTTCGTACCGCTGGCGACGGCCCCGTACGAGCAGGACGAACAGGAGCTCGCCGCCTCCGCCCCCGGCGTCCTGTGGGCGCTGCTCACGCCCCTCCTCGCCCTCCTCGACCGCACCGGACTGGTCACCGCCCCGCCGGAGGCCGTCGAGAAGATCGCCGACCGTCTCGACCACATCGCCGAACGCTGCGGTCCCGCCATCGCGACCTACAGCAACCCCGCCAAGACGCTCGCCGCCGAACTCGCCGACGCGCTGCCCGTCGTATGGACCGAGGGGGTCTCGGCGGGCCCCGCGGGACGGCGTTTCGCGGCCGCCCTCGCCGAACTCTCCGGCCGTCCTGCGCTCGTCGCCGAACTCCCGGAGGCACTCGCCGCGCACAGCGCTCTGCTGGCCGGTCCGCTCGCCGCCAGCGCCGACCCGGACGACTTCTTCCGCGACCGCGTAGAGGAAGCACCTGCCCTGCACGCGCGCGTGGTGCTGCTCCGCGACCGCCCGATCGAAGGCCTCACCGCCGCCCCCGCCGCTCGTGACCTGGCCCTCAGTCACGACACGCCGATCAGCGAACTGGAGCCGGAGCCCGGCGACGAACTGGAGACCCTCGCCGAGCTGATCGCCATCACGGATTTCGCCGCCGTTTACCTGGCGCTCGCTTCCGGGGCCTGACGTTGACCCGCGCAACCCGCGCCTACTGACCAGCGCCCGCCGAGCGCGGCGTACGTACGGAGACGAAGACACAGCATGGACCGCCTCGACAACACCATCCGCCCCTACGCCTGGGGTTCGACCACCGCGATCCCGCACCTGCTCGGTGTCGAACCGAGCGGTGAACCGCAGGCGGAGATGTGGATGGGCGCCCACCCCGGCGCCCCCTCGCGCACCGGACGCGGCACGCTCGTCGAGGTCGTCGAGGCGGACCCGGAGAAGGAACTCGGCCCGGCCGCCGTCGCCAAGTTCGGCCCCCACCTGCCCTTCCTCCTCAAGATCCTCGCCGCCGGCGCCCCGCTCTCCCTCCAGGTGCACCCCAACCTGGCGCAGGCGAAGGAGGGTTACGAGGACGAGGAGCGCCGGAACATCCCCGTCGACGCACCGCACCGCAACTACAAGGACGCCAACCACAAGCCCGAACTGATCTGCGCGCTCACCGAGTTCGACGGCCTGTGCGGCTTCCGCGACCCGCTCCGGGCGGCCGACCTCCTCGACGGCCTCGGGGTCGACTCCCTCAAGCCGTACGTCGACCTGCTGCACGCCCACCCCGAGGACGCCGCCCTGCGCGAGGTCCTCACGGCGATCCTCACCGCCGACCCCGAGGAGATGCACCACACGGTCGCCGAGGCCGCGGCCGCCTGCACCCGCCTCGGCGGCGACTACGCGCCCTACGCGGACATCGCCCACCACTACCCGGGCGACCCGGGCGTCATCGCCGCGATGCTTCTCAACTACGTACGACTGCAGCCCGGCGAGGCCCTGTTCCTCGGCGCGGGCATCCCGCACGCGTACCTGAACGGCCTCGGCGTCGAGATCATGGCCAACTCGGACAACGTCCTGCGCTGCGGCCTGACTCCCAAGCACGTCGACGTCCCCGAACTCCTGCGCATCGTCCGCTTCGAGGCCAGTGACCCCGGCGTGCTGCGCCCCGAGGCGTCCCCGGACGGCGAGGAGGTCTACGAGACCCCCATCGACGAGTTCCGGCTGTCGCGCTACGTCCTCCCCGAGGGCGGCTCCACCCACGACCTCACCCGCGCCACCCCGCAGATCCTGCTCTGCACGGCAGGTTCCGTTCATGCGGGCGAGCACGAACTGCGCCCCGGCCAGTCGGTCTTCGTCCCGGCGGGCGAGAAGGCGGACGTGTCCGGAGCCGGTACGGTCTTCCGGGCCACGGTGGTCGTGTGATTCCAGGTCGGTGTGATCGTATGACCGGGGTTGTGGATACCTGACGCGCCGTCGTCGGGCAGGGCTGCAAGAATGGCCCACCGGCAAAGGACGGGCAAAGCCACGACGAGGCGGTGCCCCGGACGGCGTACGTACGAAGGCGAAGGGACAACGCGGACACATGAGCGCGTCAGGCGGCACCAGGGCGATCGTGGCGGCACTCGGCGCCAACCTCGCGATCGCGGTATCCAAGTTCGTGGCGTTCGCGTTCAGCGGTTCCTCGTCGATGCTCGCCGAGGGCGTCCACTCGCTCGCCGACTCGGGCAACCAGTTCCTGCTGCTGATCGGCGGCAAGAAGTCCCAGCGCGAGGCCACCCCGCAGCACCCCTTCGGCTACGGCCGCGAGCGGTACATCTACGCCTTCCTCGTCTCCATCGTCCTCTTCTCGGTCGGCGGCATGTTCGCCATCTACGAGGGCTACGAGAAGATCCGCCACCCGCACGAACTGGAACACTGGTACTGGCCGGTGGGCGTCCTCGTCTTCGCGATCATCGCCGAGGGCTTCTCCTTCAAGACGGCCATCAAGGAGTCGAACGAACTGCGCGGCACGCTGTCCTGGTCGCAGTTCATCCGCCGCGCCAAGGCACCCGAGCTGCCCGTCGTCCTCCTGGAGGACTTCGGCGCCCTGATCGGTCTGGTCCTGGCACTCGGCGGTGTCGGCCTCGCCCTCCTCACCGGCGACGGTGTCTGGGACGGCATCGGCACGGTCTGCATCGGCATCCTGCTCGTCCTGATCGCCCTCGTCCTCGCCGCCGAGACCAAGTCCCTCCTCCTCGGTGAGGCCGCCGGGGTCGAGGAGGTCAGGCAGATCGAGGCGGCCATCGTCGACGGCGACACGGTCACCGGCATCATCCACATGCGCACGCTCCACCTCGGCCCCGAGGAGCTGCTCATCGCCGCCAAGATCGCCGTCCAGCACGACGACACGGCCGCCGAGGTCGCCTCCGCGATCAACGCCGCCGAGGCCCGCATCCGCGCCGCCGTCCCCATCGCCCGCGTCATCTACCTCGAGCCGGACATCTACAGCGAGGCCGAGGCCGCCAAGGGCCCCGACCGCGAGGCCACGCCCGGAGGACCGACGCCGCACCCCGCCGGTCACTGACACCCCTTCGCCGTACGACCAAGGGGCCCGCCGAACGCCCGGTGGGCCCCGCCGTCATACCTGCACGGCCCAGGGCGGGGGCGGGGGTACGACGAGACGCTTCCGTACGACCACCGCAGCGATCCCCAGCCCGAGCCCGCTGAGCACCACCAGGCCACACCAGCGCGGCCGCCCCTAGCGCGGCCGCCCCTAGCGCGGCTGGCCCGATGTGCAGCCGCCCGCTGTGAACCGGCTGTGCGGGCCCGCGCCCGACGGACGCGGGCCCTGAGCCGCCTACCGGATCTCGCTCAGCACCCCGAGGACCGCCCGGTCGTCCTCTGCCGCCGTCAGCCGCTCCCGGAACCCGGCGTCCATCAACTTCCGCGACAGCAACGCCAGAATCCGCAGATGCTCATCGCCCGCGGCCGCCTCCGGCACGGCGATCATGAACACCAGCCGCGCCTTCGTACCGTCCATGGAGCCCCACTCGACGCCCCCGTCGGAGCGGGCGAACGCGACCACCGGCGCCGTCACCGCGTCCGTCTTGGCATGCGGGATCGCGATCTCCTCGCCGAGCCCGGTGGTGCCCTGCTCCTCACGCCGCAGGGCCGTCCGCACGAGCTCCTCCGCGTCCGCCACCGCGCCGCTGCGGGCCAGCAGGTCCGCCATCTCCCGGATGGCGGCCTCCTTCTCCTGCGCATCGAGCCTGACCTTGACGGTCCGCTCGGTGAGGTAGCCGGAGAGGACGTCGGCACCGGCACCGGCGTCGGCGGAACCGGCAGGGTCGGCCTCGGACGAGGAGCCCGCACCCTCCGAACCGGAAGCGGACGGCGCGGATCCATGCTCGGCCCGCGGCGCTACGACGCCAGGCTCGCCCGAACCCGACGACACACCGGCGCCGACCGGAACCAGCGCGGGCTCGGCATCCGCCACCTCCACACCGGCCACCAACGCACCGCTCCGCCTGCGCTCAGCGATGTCCACCAGCGTCACCGTGGTCAGCGCCGTGACGACTGTGCCGATCACCACCGCCACGAAGAACATCGGTACGCCGGTCACCGCGCCCAGCACGGCCACGATCGGGCCGCCGTGCGGAACCGCATCCTTCACTCCCGCGATCCCGGCGACCGCACCGGCCACCGCGCCGCCGAGCATGTTGGCCGGAATGACCTGCGCGGGCCGCACCGCCGCGAACGGGATCGCACCCTCGGAGATACCGAAACACCCCATGAACAGGGACGCGAGACCGGTCTCCCGCTCCTGCTCGGTGTAGAGCCGCTTCCGTATCAGCGTCGCCAGCCCCTGCCCCAACGGCATGACCGGGATCGCGGCCGCGCACATCCCCATGACCGTCTGGTTGCCGGTCGCGATGAGCCCGGCCCCGAACAGGAACGCCGTCTTGTTCACCGGCCCACCCATGTCGAACGCGATCATGAGCCCCAGAACCGCGCCGAGCAGAACCGCACTCGTGCCCGTCATTCCGCTGAGCCAGCTGGTCAGGTGCTCGAACACCCACGAGATCGGCTTCCCGATGACGTAGATGAAGAACATCCCGAGCACCGTCGTCGCCACAATCGGGATCACGATGATCGGCATGATCGGCTGCACGAACTTCGGGACCCTGACCTTCTTGATCCACAGCACCAGATACCCGGCGAGAAACCCGGTCACGATCGCCCCGATGAACCCGGCGCCCGCCTTGGAGTCGTACAACGACCCGGTGTTGGCGATCCAGCCACCGATCATGCCCGGCACGAGCGCGGGCCGATCACCGATGGCATACGCGATGTACCCGGACAGAATCGGCACCATGAGCGTGAAGCCGATGACTCCGATGTTGTTCACGTCCATCCAGAAGGAACCCTTCGGGATGACCAGACCACCGGCGGGGTCCGTGTGCCCACCGAGCGAGAGCGAGACGGCGATCAGCAACCCGCCGACCACCACGAACGGGATCATGTAACTGACGCCGTTCATCAGCGCCTTGTACGTGACGCTCCGCTCCCTGCCACGGGCGGCGGTCGAGGATGCCGCCTCGCTCCCGGCCTGGTGCACCGGCGCCGATCGGACCTGCTCGATCAGCCGCTCAGGGTGGTGAATACCCTCGGCCACCCCGACCTTGAGAACCCGCTTGCCGGCGAAACGGCTCAGATCCACATCCTTGTCCGCGGCGACGATGATGCCGTCCGCGGTTCTGACATCGTTGTCGCCGAGGACGTTTTCAGCCCCGATGGACCCCTGCGTCTCCACCTTCATGTCGATGCCGCGGCTCTCGGCAGCCTGCGCGATCTTCTCCGCGGCCATATACGTATGTGCGATGCCGGTCGGGCACGCGGTCACCGCGAGCAGCTTCAGCCGCCTCTGCTCGCCGTTGCCGCCGCCCGTGGGGGGAGGGCCGGCCGGATTGGTCACATCGATCTCCTAACGCCTTTGTTGCGCGAAGCGCCGTCCCGAACGCCCCGCAAGATCGATCAGTGGTTCCCGATCTCCTGGCATCCTGCAACATCCGCCGCCCTGCTCAAACGTGCGAAAGTCCCTGTTCGACCTGGTCTGCTGCCTCCTGTTCTCCCGTTCGTAGGTGTCCTGTTATCGCCCTTTGAGCCTCGCAGCCGGCACCTGTGGCACGTCCTGCTTGGCGTGATGTGTGCGAAGGCGGACTGGGGCCGCCGGGGCAGCCGGTGTAGCTTGGAACCGAGCCAGACGTCGCTGCTGATGGCGGTCGGGCGGTCCCAGCGCGGACCGACCGAGGGAGAGAGGGCCTCCGACGGACTGCGCTGCGCGTACGCGGGCATGCCTGTGTCCTCTTCTCGGGCACCCCTGTGTCCGCCGCCGCGCAGACCAGCCGTACCCACCTCGTCCCAACCCCGAGGAGCAGCTCGCAATGACGACTGTCGACAACCGACAGGACTTCAAGGTCGCCGACCTCTCCCTGGCCGACTTCGGCCGTAAGGAGATCACCCTCGCCGAGCACGAGATGCCCGGCCTGATGGCGATCCGCAAGGAGTACGCCGAGACCCAGCCGCTGGCCGGCGCCCGTGTCACCGGCTCCCTGCACATGACCGTGCAGACCGCCGTGCTGATCGAGACCCTGGTCGCCCTGGGCGCGCAGGTCCGCTGGGCCTCCTGCAACATCTTCTCCACCCAGGACCACGCGGCCGCCGCCATCGCCGTCGGTCCGAACGGCACGCCCGAGAACCCGCAGGGCGTCCCGGTCTTCGCCTGGAAGGGCGAGACTCTGGAGGAGTACTGGTGGTGCACGGAGCAGGCGCTGACCTGGCCGGACAGCCCCACCGGCGGCCCCAACATGATCCTCGACGACGGCGGTGACGCCACCCTCCTCGTCCACAAGGGCGTCGAGTACGAGAAGGACGGCAAGGTCCCCTCCGTCGACACCGCCGAGTCCGACGAGCACCGCGTCATCCTCGAACTCCTGCACCGCACCATCACCAACGGCTCGCAGAAGTGGACCCAGCTCGCCTCGGAGATCCGCGGCGTGACCGAGGAGACCACCACCGGCGTCCACCGCCTGTACGAGATGCAGCGCGACGGCCTCCTCCTGTTCCCGGCGATCAACGTGAACGACGCCGTCACCAAGTCGAAGTTCGACAACAAGTACGGCTGCCGCCACTCCCTGATCGACGGCATCAACCGCGCCACCGACGTTCTCATCGGCGGTAAGACCGCGGTCGTCTGCGGCTACGGCGACGTGGGCAAGGGCTGCGCGGAGTCCCTGCGCGGACAGGGCGCCCGCGTCATCGTCACCGAGATCGACCCGATCTGCGCCCTCCAGGCGGCGATGGACGGCTACCAGGTCACGACCCTCGACGAGGTCGTCGACAAGGCCGACATCTTCGTCACCACGACCGGCAACAAGGACATCATCATGGCCTCGGACATGGCCAAGATGAAGCACCAGGCGATCGTCGGCAACATCGGTCACTTCGACAACGAGATCGACATGGCCGGCCTCGCCAAGATCCCGGGCATCGTCAAGGACGAGGTCAAGCCGCAGGTCCACACATGGACCTTCCCCGACGGCAAGGTGATCATCGTCCTGTCCGAGGGCCGTCTGCTGAACCTGGGCAACGCGACCGGTCACCCGTCCTTCGTGATGTCCAACTCGTTCGCGGACCAGACGCTGGCCCAGATCGAGCTGTTCACCAAGCAGTCCGAGTACCCGATCGGCGTCTACACGCTGCCCAAGCACCTCGACGAGAAGGTCGCCCGCCTCCACCTGGACGCGCTCGGCGTGAAGCTGACCAGGCTCCGCCCCGAGCAGGCCTCGTACATCGGCGTGAAGGTCGAGGGCCCGTACAAGTCGGACCACTACCGCTACTGAGCGGTTCGGCGCCGCTGCGGTGAGCGCGTCGGTGCGCTGACACGCTCACCAGCAGCAGTTCCTCCGAGGCAGGCCCCCGCACCCCCGTGCCGGGGGCCTGCCTCTTTGGCTCTGTGGCCCGTCGCCCGGACCAGCCCGTCAAGACCCAGGACCCTCATGCCCCGCGGCCGTTATTCGCTCCACGATCCGCACGATCACACCCCTCTCGCAGACGAGCACTTCCACTGCGCCCCCGGCCCCTCCGGCTGGCGCTACGTCTCCCAACTCACCACCCCAACGGGAGATCACCGGGGCTCCGTCGACCTCGCCCTCGACGAGCTGGGCCGCCCCATCCGCCTCGAGCTGCATGCCGCGGGTTGGCAGGTCCGCGGTGCCGCCCTCGACGGCGTCACCTGGGTCCGGACGGACCCCACCGGAGCTCATGCCACCGAAGGCAACGTCCGCGCCCACGCCTTCACCGGCACATCCCCCGCGTTCCTCATCGCCACCAGCCGTCTCCTGCACCTCACCCCCTCCGCCACAGCAACCCGCGTACGCCTCCTCGCCTTCACCGACCCCGTCCTCGCCCCGCGCACCGTGGACCAGTCCTGGGCCTTGGTGAACAGAGAAACACACGCCACTGACAACGCCCCCCTGACCGTGGACGAGTACCAGGTCACTGCCCTGGACACGGGTGAGCAGCACGCCGTACACATCGCCGGCGACGTGGTGCTCGCTGCGCCCGGCATCGAGCTCGAAGACCTCGAATCGCCGCCGTCGACATTCACCTGAGCAAGACGTCCGCCGAAGCGGCGCATGGGAAACACGCGGACGCAGCTGCCTGGTCCGGAGGGCTCGTACGGCGGCGGTGAAGGGGCCTACGCCGGCGGCACGAAACCGGTGGACCCGGTGGACCCGGTGGTTCCGCTCGCGCCGCCGACTGGCCGGTCGCTCGACGGCTCATCCTGCTGTGCGGTCTGTGGGGTCTGCACCGACTCGCGTGCGGGAGCTTCCTGCGTCGGAGCCTCAGCCTGCCGTGCGACCGCAGCCGTCTGCCCCACATAGGCAGCTGGCGGAGTCATCATCGGAGGGATTCCGGCGGGCGGTGCGTAGGAGCCGGGCGCACCAGCCGGACGCACTGCACCCGCAGGCTGTCCACCCGCGGGCGGATTCCCGACCGCAGATCCACTCGCGAATGCCCGTCGTGCCTCCCGCGCCTGACGCTCCTGCATCACAGCCGCCAGATACGCCGCCGGCGGAACCCCCTGGGGCACCGGCGTACCCGTACGCGCCGAGAGGTCCGAGGCGAGCCGCTCCGCCATCGCCGAGCCGACCTGCGGATCCAGCTGCTGCATCCGCGACAGGTACTGACGGACGGCGAGCCACAGCCCGTCGGGAACCGCAGACAGATCAAGCCCCGAGAACCTCCCGGCCAGCCAGGGCGGCGGCGGAGGAAGGAAGCCCGTCCGCACCACAGGCACCCTTTCCCGAACGACGAGAGTCCCGGCGAACACATCGCCGAGCCGCCGCCCCCGAGCCGACACAAGGGATGCGATGCAGGCGACGACCCCGAACGTCATCAGGATCTCGACCACACCGATCCCACCCCGAACCAGCGCATGCCGGAACCGGATCGGCCCCCCGTCGTCCCGCACCACCCGCAGCCCGCACGCCAACTTTCCGAGCGACCGCCCATGGCTGAGCGTCTCGACCGCGATCGGCCCGCCCACCAGCACCAGAACGGAGGTCGCAATCGACACCGCGATCTGCGCCGCGTCATCCAGTGAAGCTGTGGCAGCGACCAGAGCGATGGTCAGGACGACGTAGACGACGATGGCCACGGCCAGGTCGAGCAACACTGCAAGCGCCCTGCTGGGCAGCCTCGCGGGCCGCAACTCCAGCGCTACCGCCTCGCCGGTCACAAGCTCACTCACGCCCGTAGTCCTTCCCCTGGCCTGCCCCGTGAACGGTCAGTCTGCCAAGCTGAGGGCGCATCGCGCCGCAGTACGAAAAGCTGACCCCACGACGAGCCACCGACGAACAGCCGAGGAGCAGGCAAACCGATGGACCTCGACGTCTTCGTCACTGCCCACCGAGCCGAATGGGACCGCCTCGACGCCCTTCTCAGGCGTCAACGCCGTCTCAACGGCACCGAGGCCGACGAACTCGTCGCGCTCTACCAGCGCACGGCCACCCACCTGTCACTGATCCAGTCCAGCGCCCCGGACCCCCAGCTGACTGGACGCCTCAGCCAGCTCGTCGCACGCGCGCGTAGCGCAGTCACAGGCACCCGACGCGCCTCCTGGCGGGACGTCACCCGCTTCCTGACCCAGGGATTCCCTGCCGCGGTCTACAGATCGCGCCGTTGGTGGGTCCCCACGGCGCTGCTGTCCACCGTGGTCGCCGTCCTCCTGGGCTGGTGGATAGGCACCCACCCCGAGGTGCAGGCCACGATTGCGGCCCCCAACGAGCTGCGTGAACTCACCCGCCCAGGGGGACAGTACGAGACGTACTACTCGAGCCACCCCGCGGCCTCCTTCGCAGCCCAGGTCTGGACGAACAACGCCTGGGCCGCCGCTCAGTGCCTGATCCTGGGCGTCTTCCTCGGCCTGCCCGTCCTGTGGATCCTCTTCCAGAACATGCTCAACCTCGGGGTCGGCTTCGGTCTGATGTCCTCGGCCGGCCGACTCGACACCTTCCTCGGCCTGGTCCTCCCACACGGCCTGCTCGAACTGACCGCGGTCTTCGTAGCCGCCGGAACCGGCCTCCGCCTCGGCTGGACCCTCATAGATCCGGGCCCCCGCGCCCGACGCACAGCCCTCGCCGAGGAGGGTCGTGCCGCCGTGGGCATGGCGATCGGTCTCGCGCTCGTCCTCTTCGTCTCAGGCGCCATCGAAGGCTTCGTAACCCCCTCCGGCCTGCCCACGTGGGCTCGAATAGGCATCGGGGTCGCTGTAGAGCTCGCCTTCCTCGCGTACGTCTTCGTCCTGGGCGGCCGAGCGGCCCGAGCCGGAGAAACGGGCGACGTCGAGACAGCGGAGCGCAGCGCCACGGTGCCGACGGCCGCCTGATGTGCAGGCGCGCCTCCTGACCTGTTAGTCTCTCCTTCGCCCCACAGGAGCCGTTGACACGGACCTAGAGGGGAGGTAGATTCGAACAGTTGCCTGGAACTGGATCTAGTCCGGTCGGCAGCAGTGAGCATCTGTCTGCTTCTCGGAAACATCGATTTCGAAGAAGCCACTCCCGATGAATCGGAAATGAGCGGCCGGTCAGTCCGGCTCGAAACTTCTGATAAAGTCGGAACCGCCGGAAAGGGAAACGCGAAAGCGGGAACCTGGAAAGCGCCGAGGAAATCGGATCGGGAAACGGTCTGATAGAGTCGGAAACGCA